>SABI01000515.1 GCA_009929055.1 Spirochaetia bacterium
TTAATGCTATCTTTTTCATTGCATTTATTGTTTTAATTACAATCTAATTTATTACTGAATAGTGAAAATCATTTGTGGGTTAGCCACAGCCTTTTCACCGTCAGGTCCCTTTGCTCTAATTCCTTCAATATATACCTTATGTCCTCTTCTAAGACGGTTAATTTGAGCTAACATTTCAGGAGTAAAGCGACTTCCTCTTGCTACAAGTGGTGCTTGTCCGTCTCCACCAGTATTGAAGGTCATAGTAAATTCAGTTACTTGATAAGTTACAGGAAAATCAAATCCTTCCATAACAACTCTAAGACCTCCCTGAGCTAATAAAATTTCCTTAGCAATTCTTCCTCCATCAGAAGCTCCAACCTGAGCCTTAGGTTTCGGGATAGTTTTTACACGAAAATTCATTGAACCCATTGGCATTCTTTTTCCATTGAAATTTGCTGCAACATTAATAGTAGCTGCTTGTTGAGTCTTTACATTTACAACATATTCTCCTGGTTTAACCTTAGTAATTGTTGCACCTCCACCACCAGTGATTGATGGTTCTATACTCTCAGCAGATGCACCAGGAACTGAAATTGAGACTGGGTTATCAACTCCTATATAGAATACATTCATCTTGGTTGGAGAAATTGTTGCAGAAGGAGCTGCTACAAAATATTCTCCTGAGAAAGGATGAGCCTCTTCACCTGTTTCTTTCTTTACAAATATAGTTCCTGAGTATTTTCTTGGACCTACTGCAGTAGCAGGGAAACGTAGTTTTACAACTCCTGAATCTCCAATATAATTACTTCCAGCAACATCTGCTCTTAACTCTGTTCTTGAATCATAAGCTGAAACAAAAACTTCAGCTTCATAAGCATCACCCTGCATTACGTAAGTTGATTTATGTACTACCATTGGACGAACAGCATCAAACTTAAAGTCATCCTTACTAACAGCAGTATAAAGATTATTTACAATATCAAATTCAGCACTTTGAATTTCTGATTTGAATTTATTTAATAATACTAAGTCCGCAATTGTAATAGTATGGAAGAAATTATACATTTGCCAATTTAACTCCTGACCACTCTTGCCTTTAAATTTACCTTGAGTATTTATTTGTATTTTCTTTAACTGTTCTCTAAAACTTGGATCAGCTAATTCAATCATTTTTGCCTGATATGCTTCAATCTTCTTTCTTAACTCCATTGCCTTAGCTCCAGAGCCATCCTCTGATTGACCTATAAAATAATTAGTAGCTATTGTATAATTATCTTTCTTTTGAATCATATCATGACCAAAATCATTAAGTAATTTTTTAGCCTCAGCTGGACCTCCTTTAAGATCTTCTACTATAGCAACTAATTCGTATTTGATACTATCAATATAGTCAAGCATCTGCTTAGTTTCTTTTCTAACTTGTTGAGCTTTCTGCCAGTTTGGACCAACTTTTTCTGGATTACCAATAAATGCTTGCTCAAATGAATAGTAAGAACTTTCCACTTTCTTTGAAAACAATTGATTTGTCTTCTCAACTGAGTCTCCT
>SABI01000516.1 GCA_009929055.1 Spirochaetia bacterium
TTAATGCTATCTTTTTCATTGCATTTATTGTTTTAATTACAATCTAATTTATTACTGAATAGTGAAAATCATTTGTGGGTTAGCCACAGCCTTTTCACCATCAGGTCCCTTTGCTCTAATTCCTTCAATATATACCTTATGTCCTCTTCTAAGACGATTAATTTGAGCTAACATTTCAGGAGTAAAGCGACTTCCTCTTGCTACAAGTGGTGCTTGTCCGTCTCCACCTGTATTGAAGGTCATAGTAAATTCAGTTACTTGATAAGTTACAGGGAAATCAAATCCTTCCATAACAACTCTAAGTCCTGCTTGAGCTAATAAAATTTCCTTAGCTATCCTTCCTCCATCAGAAGCTCCAACTTGAGCCTTAGGCTTAGGGATTGTTTTCACACGGAAATCCATTGATCCCATTGGCATCCTCTTCCCATTGAAATTTGCAGCTACATTTATTACTGCTTTTTGTTGCGTTTTAACTCTTACAACGTATTCTCCTGGACTAACCTTTGAAATGGTTGCACCTCCACCACCAGTGATTGATGGTTCTATACTCTCAGCAGATGCACCAGGAACTGAAATTGAAACTGGATTATCAACTCCAATATAGAACACATTCATCTTGGTTGGAGAAATTGTTGCAGAAGGAGCTGCTACGAAATATTCTCCTGAGAAAGGATGAGCCTCTTCGCCTGTTTCTTTCTTTACAAATATAGTTCCTGAGTATTTTCTTGGACCTACTGCAGTTGCAGGGAAACGTAGTTTTACAACTCCTGAATCTCCAATATAATTACTTCCTGCAACATCAGCTCTTAATTCTGTTCTTGAATCATAAGCAGAAACAAAAACCTCAGCTTCATAAGCATCACCTTGCATTACGTATGTTGATTTATGTACTACCATTGGACGAACAGCATCAAATTTAAAGTCATCCTTACTAACAGCAGTATAAAGATTATTTACAATATCAAATTCAGCACTTTGAATTTCTGATTTGAATTTATTTAATAATACTAAGTCTGCAATTGTAATTGTATGAAAGAAATTATACATTTGCCAATTTAATTCCTGACCACTCTTGCCTTTAAATTTACCTTGAGTATTTATTTGTATTTTCTTCAACTGTTCTCTAAAACTTGGATCAGCTAATTCAATCATTTTTGCCTGATATGCTTCAATTTTCTTTCTTAACTCCATTGCCTTAGCTCCAGAACCATCCTCTGATTGTCCTATAAAATAATTAGTAGCTATACTATAATTATCTTTCTTTTGAATCATATCATGACCAAAATCATTAAGTAATTTTTTTGCCTCAGCTGGACCTCCTTTAAGATCTTCTACTATAGCAACTAATTCGTATTTAATACTATCAATATAGTCAAGCATCTGCTTAGTTTCTTTTCTAACTTGTTGAGCTTTTTGCCAGTTTGGACCTACTTTTTCTGGATTACCAATAAATGCTTGCTCAAATGAATAGTAAGAACTTTCCACTTTCTTTGAAAACAATTGATTTGTCTTCTCAACTGAGTCTCCT
>SABI01000002.1 GCA_009929055.1 Spirochaetia bacterium
CCCAAGACCCCCAAGACCCCCAAGATTGATGGCGAAGTCAGCTTGACTTCATTAACCGAAGCTCTGATGGAAACAAAGGTTGCGATTAAAGTCGTAACTGTAAAGAGTTCACCATCAGCGGGTTCAGGTAAAAACAATCTGAATCGGTTCCCCACTCTGAAACGTTTGCCCAAAGAGCAGTGCACAATCAAACGTTTAGTTGGTGAAAAGCATCGTGAACCTTTGCCAATCGGTGCAAAGATGCCAGTATGTGCCATCCCTGCTCCAGGTGATGCAACTTCAATGTTTGTGGTCTATGCTGTAACTAATGCTGAGCACCGAGTCCCCCAATCAATATTTCGGCTGATTGCTCCAAAAAGTGTAATAGATGGCAAGAAGGTTTACGCTTGCCCGACCGACGCAAACACTTTGGCAGCTTGGTGCAAAGAGGTCGAAAGTTGCGGAATTCGATTGGTGGTGAAATCATTTCCCCCTGTCGAGGCTTTGGTGCACTTATCGAAGCTGAAGGAATAATCCCTCAATAGCCCCCTTCGGGGGGCTTTTTTTTTGGCTTTTTGCCAGAACGCCTTAACCCTGTCAACCTTTTCCAGAACGCCTTACCCCTGTCAATAGTTGCCCCCCACACCCCAAGAACGCAAATAGCTGTATGGCGCATCAAACGCTGTATTTAGGGAAAATCTGAAAGAAATCCATAGGAGTAAAAACGCCCATATTTAGGCAACAATAGCAGGTTTATACTTTACCCCAGTAAAAAAGCATACATTTATCTAACACCGCCCAGTTTTTCCCTACTCAAGGCATAAAAAGTTAAATAACTGCAAACCAACAAGTTAAATAAAACGAAATATGACACAAAGTATAGCTAAGTGACACTTTTGTAAAAACACTTACGGCATTTTAGGACATTTATAAAACACGGGGATTTTTGCCTACCAAAAAAATTAAGTGGCTGTCTATCAAGGGCTTAGAGTATTTAGGGAAATGCCTAAATAAGTGGGCTAAGTGACGTTTTTGCAAAAACACTTACGTGTATTTATATGAACATCATTCAGTAATATTGTGTAACTCCCTATGAAATATAGTGCTTGACATAAAACTCCTTTCTATTAAACTGACGCTATATCTAATGATTGCAAAATGTTATTTACATACAGGAGATGATGATGATTTTAGTGGAATTGATAAAGCGGATGGGGTCTATAGCTCTTTTAGGTATATTTTTTTATACTTTAAAGATTTTTGTTCCGCCATATCTGGTATTAGGTATAATCTTTCTAAGGGAGATTACGTACTTTTTGTTTCAGGAAGAGGAACTGTTTGATTATTTAGAAAATCTCCCCATTTTTGCTGTTAGAATATTTATTACCTATATACTATTCTATTCAGTATATATAGTAGTAATACTAAAGGAGATTGTATGATTCGCTCAAATAATTATAAAAGCAGTAGTCCTTGGTTAGATATAACCGAAAATTTTAATTACTCTAATAACTATACTATTACTTTTAGTGAGAGTAACAAGTCTAACCCTAAAGCCGTTTATTTTATCTACTCAGAATATACTCAACAGCTTATAGATGTATTAACTCCTATTAAATCCGATTCTCCGCTAATATCTCTATTTACTGAAGATGTAGAAATAGACGATTTACGAGAATGGGCTGTAACAATGAAGTTAAATGATATTACTTTTAAGTTAGATAAATATATTTCTAACTCTAATAGTACTAAAATTAACAAAAAACACTTTTTAACTTATATTAGACCCCAAATTAGTTCACTAATAAATATTTTAAACGCAAGTATTCTTACTTGTAGGAGAATGATTAGCGAACCAAAAGATTATTACATAGAGGTATAGAGATGCTTTATAAAAATGTTCATATCTGTAAGAATTTATTAACTAAGACACCTACTTGTTATATAGAGGTATAAAATGACTATCTATTTTAATAATTCGACCTACTATTACGACCTTGCAGATAAAAAAATACTCTACCAGCAACCATTAGACTTTTATTTAAAGCTGTATAATGGAAACTCTCATCTTAACGACTATCAAAATGTATTAGAGTTAAGATTTGACGTAACTTTATATATGAGATACTTTGAAAGAAAATTAGAGATACTTACACTTGCACTAAGAGGAAATTCAACTGAACAAAATCTTCAATTCCGCCAACAAGTAGAAGCCTATTTTAAGAAACATTCGGAATTTATAAATTACTCTTTAGAAGAAAGTATAAAACTAATTAAATCTTTCCACAAGAAAGAAACTGAAAGCATTATAGGAATTATAGAAATATGAATACATTTCTTTTAGTTGACAAGGTTTTCCCAACCCTAATATACTTCTCTTTAGAGAAACAGAAATTTACTCTTAACTCACCAGAGGATGAAAAAAGCTTTTTGCAGTTACAATTCAGCTCTAAAACTGATGAGGTTGTTACATATAACATCTGCCTAATACATGTTGAAGATAAAGTAAAATACGAGACCTTCTATGGACAATTCGCCGCTTTGAGACCTCTGACTATGGATGAAGAGTTTGTAGAGGTAATTAAACAATCACTAATAGCTAAGAACTTAGTGTGTAAAATAATGAGTGAATACTTGCTAACAGAGAGTAGACCTAAGACACCAAAAAATTCCGAATTTCTAATAGAGATATAATCTGGAGTTAACTTAAATGACATTGAACTTTGTTGATATTTTCCACACTTTATTAACAACTGTGGAATATTTCCACACTTTTAGGGCATGAAAATAGTGCTTGACAGAAAACGCTATCTGTGATACAATGTATCTTATGATATAAGATAAATTTGTACTCGCAGACGAGTTCTTAACCACATTGTATGTATTGCCCGCCTAACAGGAATATCTATAATTTCCGCTATAGAGAAAAAACTTTAACAAGAAATCTTACGATTTAAAAAAATAAAAAATAAGAAAAAGCGGAATATTTCTTTTAGTGTTCATATTAAACATACTGCCTGCAACATGTAGTTTAACATAAAACCACTGTTACAAGTTTTAAAAATACTTAGAGATGGTTGGTTGAAATACGCTTAAAATTTAACACCCTAAAAAGGAGTAGAAATGGATTCGCCAAGAGCGGTTACAGATTTAGAGTATAAGATTTCCGTCCCCACTGAATTGATAGGATATTTCTTTATTCAAAGAACTCTCCCACTTACTAAGTATGTGGGATATGTTGAAATATGTAAGGATACCCATAGAAAGGTTATAAATATTCGCTTAGTCTTGTTAGATTCAAACTGTCAAAAAATATCTTATACACATTCAATAGGAATTGAAGAATATAGGATAGTTAGAAAATTTCCCAAACTATTTAGACATACTTTGATTCTATTAGAGGACAGCATTATTAAATATACTACAGAACATCAAATATCTCTATATCCTGTGTGCGAGGAGGAAACATGTCAGGTAAAACTTTGAGGTCTATAGTTAAAAACGTTCCAGTAGAACTGATTCTTAGTAAAGCTATCCCAGAGTCTTGTTACCTTTGTAGATTTCTGGAGTGTACCAGTAGTTGTAATCTATTTAATGTAAGACTTGAAAAGAAGGGGCATAGCCCACTCAGGTGTGAAGAATGTAAAAGTATCTTTAATCTTAAAGAATACAGTACAATGGAAATATAAGGAGAAGTATGTATAAATGTAACCTATGCAACAAAGTGCTTCTAAGACAGATTAGGGATAAGGGAGCTTACTTTATTCATCCTGAAACAGGTTGTAAGTCATCGGGTAAAGTACTTAGACTAATAGGGCATGCGTGGTATGAACTACATGCCTTAAAAAAAGTATACTATTGTGTTTATGGAATTGATGGCTCTGAGGATGAGGGTGTAATTGAATGGTCTGAGAAAAGGTCTTTGAGGAGAAAGTAATGTTGTTTAAAGATATGCCTACCTTTATTTGTCCGCTTTGTGGGGAAGAAATGGAGCGTATTAAGGTTTCC
Source organism: Spirochaetia bacterium (assembly GCA_009929055.1). Classification (GTDB taxonomy): domain Bacteria; phylum Spirochaetota; class Spirochaetia; order Sphaerochaetales; family Sphaerochaetaceae; genus SABI01. The sequence goes on from SABI01000002.1 coordinate 3,988, forward strand.
AACCCTACTATGCCCCCGCAAGTTTTTATAAGATGTAATAACAGTAATTGCGCTTTATATCATTTAAAGAATATAAATGCTATAAACTTTTACTATACTGGTTTGAATAGAGAGATTGCAATTATATTAGTTTTAAATCATATAAAAGAATCTCAAAAACACACAAAAGATTTATTAGATGTCTTATTGGAGCAATTATGAATACTTTTGAGGAATTTACAGAGTTGTCTGGCGCATGTTTGCATAACCTTAATACCTTAAGACAGTATAATGAAGAATTTAGAAATATATTTAAAGTCCCTCTAAAGAAGTTTTGGATAAATAATTTAGTAGGATTTGATATTGTAGCGTTTGATGAATTTTTAGAAACTCCCCAAAACTATTCAATGAGACAGATTATAGAAGAAAAGTATGGGGAAAGAGCAGTATATGTTATTCTAAGATTGATAGGAGTACCAGATGAATGTGGGAACATTAACTAAACAAGATAAGTCTGCAAGCATTACTTTAGGAATTAACAATATAACTTTCTGGAAAAATAAAGTCTCTCTTAGATTAAGAAAGTCAAAATACTTTTTTCACTTTAATCTTACTTTCTTTTGGATTACTCTTATGGTTCAATATCCTTCATCTTATCAGTTAAATGCTCATTATTTAAATGAGATTGATAGGTTGAAAAATGACTAAGCTTGTATCAACTTATGGAGAGGTAATTACTAAGGATAAGCAATGTGACTCCGAATGTAGATGGCTGGTTGAGGGAACAGTATCTTTTGTAAATATTGTGCAGGCAGTAGGGGTATGCGCCCTCTTCAAGGACTCCCTTGACCCCAATTTTAGATCAAATGAAGGTAAATTCTTTCGTTGCGCACAGTGCCTAAATCAATTTCCCGATTAAATATAGTGCTTGACACATTCTGATATTCTATTAAAATTGATTCATACTTTGATAAACTAAACGATGAAACACAAAGGAGAAAACATGAACGAGCATATTGAAAAACTTCAGGAACTATGTTTTCCTGTATTCGAAGAGGAAGTATTCTTTGAAACCCTTAACCACTCGTCAGAACATGAAGGGTTAGTTCCTGCTAAAGGTTACAAAGCTATAGTAGGATATACTAAGCCGTTTACAGTATTGCGGCAGGATAAAACATTATTTAGTATAGTATCCTCATCTTACAGACTAATCCGTAATGAAGAGTTCTTTATTCCCCTGTACTACGCTATACAAGATTACGCTACTGTAGATACTATTAAAATTGACCATCACAAAGGCTATTTCTTTGTAGAGTATATGTTAGAAGATGTAGTCTCAAATGTAGGAAAGCTTGGTATCTTAGCTATTAACTCTTATGATGGGACTGCCAGCACTCAACTTAACATGTTTGTTAAAGTGGTGAATGGCACTCGGAATACTAATCTCTTCTTAGACTTCAGCTTTAAGCACAAACATACGAGATGCAATAACTACCAAGAGCAAGTTAAAATATTGAGAAATAAGGTGGGGATTACTGATAGATTGAATACACTCTTTTCTGAGTTGTATAGAGCAGAGATTTCACGAGAGGACTTTGTTAAACTCTCACATAGAGTTAACCTTCCTAAGATGTACCAAGATATGATTTTGGGAAGCCTATATTATTCACAGGATAACGTTTCCTGTCTTTCTTTATATATGGGATTCTCTACCATTATAGAAGATATGGAGCTTATTAGAAGGATTAATTTCCTGAATAATATGCTTAGAGGAATACAGTCTATGAAAAAGGAAGTACATATCTTAGAGATATAGCGACCTTACTAAACTTATCTACAAGCCCAGTTTAATTGCTGGGCTTTTTTTGTGTCCAAAATTTTACTTGACAGAAATAGTGTAGTTAAAGTAATTGTATCTAATATAAACACAGGAGTAACAATGAGAAGTTTTTTTGATTCAGATATATTGAAAAAGCTTGTTGAAAACGAACTGGACAGTAGTTTAGATAAGCTTACCCCCGAACAAAAGATAGAGGCATGCGCACAGCAAATTATAAAAGCTCTTGGACTTAATAAGGACAGCGAAGAATTGTTGGAAACCCCTTTTCGCATAGCTAAGATGTACTATAAAGAGTTATTTAGCTCTATAAATAAAGAGCCTGACGTAAAACTTACCTCGTTCAAGTCTAACTATGAACACTATATTACTATGACAGGTATTCCGTATTACAGTGTTTGTTCTCATCACTTTATGCCTTTTTTTGGAACGGTAGATATTGCCTATTTCCCCAAAAACGAAGATAGTAAAGTTTTGGGGCTGTCAAAATTTCCACGATTAGTAAAATTCTTCTCTCGTAAACCTCAAGTACAGGAAGATTTTACTCAAGAGTTAGCTAAATATATCTATGAGCAGTTAAAACCTGAAGGGGTACTTATTAGAGTTACTGGTTATCATACTTGTGTAGCTTCCAGAGGTGCTGAGGTTGAAGCTAAGGTTACTACGGAAGCAATGCTTGGTAACATTGATAAGAATGAAGTGTTACATCTTTGGAAGGCATAAGAGATGCTAAAAGACTCTATCAGACAGAATTTTTATTCATTTTTAAGTCATGAAGAGATTACTTGTCTTAATGTTTATTTTGAGAAACATAATCTTCTAAGATTAAACAAAGAAATCATTAAACTTGTAGAGGGAAAAGACTTAGAAGTATCTGATAAGACTTTTTATGACATTTGTCACTTTAATGATGCCTTACATAAAGCTAATAAGACATATTCAGATAAGGTATTTGTAGGCATAACTGAAGAGGCTTACAATTACTATTGTAAGTCTAAAGGGAAAACTGTATCACATAGAACTTTCTCTTTTGGATACACCTCTTTAGGGGATTGGAAACACTATATTGAATATACCCCTAAAACAGCAGTTGAAAGAGAGTTATTAAAGGGAAATGTTACTAAGTATTTACCTATAATCTTTCCAAAAGATAGAAACTTTAATGTTTCTGCATTTAATGAATATTGTATATTTTTAGAGGAGGTAGAAGATGGTCAAGAAAACTAAGGAACAACTTGAGTGGGAAGCTCAGTATGATTTTGATACACTTGCACGAGCTGAGGAAATACGTAAAAACAAACTTCGTCTTAGTAAGGCAGTTAAAGCAGGTAAAAAGAGGATAGCGGATCAAGAGAAAGCTTTAAAGGCTGCAAAGGCTGTTACGCACAAAGCGGGTAAGGGGAAATAGTATTTAATTGTGAAGAAATCTCTTTTACTTTTTTCTAATGGAATAGATAGCTACATTGGAAAATATTTTTTGCGCCCCAATCTCTCAGTGTATTTAGATATGCAAACTAAATACTCTTTAGCGGAAAAACACTATATAAAGAAATTCCATAAGGATGTCATAGTTGATGAAGCTCTAACATTTTTAGGGGAACATGAAGAGTTATCGGGACACATAGAATATAGAAATTTATTCTTAACAATGTACTCTCTATTGAAGTATAGTCCAAACATAGTATATATTTGTGGGCTAAAAGATGATAAAGTTTCAGATAAGACCCCTGAAGTATTTGAGATGCTGTCTTCATTAGTTAGCAAAGTCTCTGGTAAAGACATAGTGATTACTTCTCCATTTTGGGATAAGACTAAGGCAGATATCTGTAAGGAGTACATACAGGAAAAGCCTGTATCTGATTTGATGTATAAAACCTATTCTTGTTATGAAGGAGGTTTTACAGAGTGTGGAAGTTGCCCTGCATGTCTTAGAAAACGGGTAGCAATTTATGCAAGTTCGGGAGTGTTTATGCCTTTCTATAATTTGAACTTAGTTCAGCAATATGAATCCAATATAGGTAATTATGACCTACAAAGACAGAAGAATATGAAGGAGTATTTTTATAAAGTAAGGGAATTGGATAGATGAAGATAGTGTTGGCTGGTGCAGAATCTAATGACGCTCTAAAAGTTTTTAGACACAATCCTCCCCCCTCTGTTTTGGTATCTAATCTGTATTTACAGAAGAAATCTCCTTCAAAGATTAAGGAGATTTTAGAGACTTATAAAAGCTTAGGGTGTTGGGTTATTATAGATTCAGGAGCATTTACATTTCTTTCAAAATATGGAATATTAAGAACTGATAGAACTATTGAACAGTTTAGAGAGAAGTATAATTTACATAGAGTGGTATTAGAAGATTGGCAATACGATAAAGAAGAGTCCCAAAGAAGATTTGATAAAGAATTTGGAAAATACTTTGATGTGTGGTTATCTCATCTTGATTTGTATTATGAGTATTCCGATATGATTGCTGAATTAGATTTGGATGCTCTTGTAGGGATAGAAAGAATGGGGGAATTGAGACAAAAATACGAGGCATATAAAGATAAAATATGCTATACTCCCCATATAGGTATTGAGAAGGAGTTACGTCTACAAACTCCAGAAGAGCATCAGTATTTAAAAGACTTACTATCTTCAGGAATTAAGTATTTGGGGTTAGGTAACTCCTCTCACAGCGATGTTGAACAATTTTTCAGTAGATATAAAGCTATAAAAGAGAATAAGATACGAGTACATGGATGGGCACAAACCAGTGCAGAAGCTATTACTACTCTCCCCTTTTTTAGCATAGATAGTACTACTTGGCTATCTGCGGCAAAGTTTGGGGTTACGTTTGAGTATAAAGACGGGTGGGCTAAAATGAAGAGCCATGACCATACTCAAAAAGAAGCTTTTAGAAGAACTTGCCAAAAAGAGTGTGAAGAGAATGGAATAAATTTTGAAGATTTTTGTAATGATGAACCTTTTTCTGTTTTACAGTGGAGTGCTTTACAGTGGATACGCATGGCAAAATATTATGAAAAAGATGTATCTCGTTCTTATTGGCTTACACAAGATGAAGCCTCTTCAGTTATAGAACAACAGAGGGAGGAGCAGGGATTAAATTCTTTAGTTGTTAGAGAAACTACTAGTGTTAATATCTTTAAAGATAATCGCCTTAAAATTAATAGACTTTGTAATTTGTGTGAGATTGCTACTCAGTGTCCTCACTATATTCCAAATAATACGTGCATATTTCCAACTTCGGGGCTTTCTACAGATTTAACTTCTAAAGATTTAATGAAAGCTGTAATTGACATGCAAATGGGCAGAGTAAATCAAGCGGTTTTTTCTGAAAGGATGAAGGGTGGAAGTGTAAACAGTAATGTAACTAAGGAAATTCAAACTCTCTCAAGAATGATAAAGGAATATGATGCTATGAATCAGGATGGTACAGGAATACATATTTCTGCTAAGGGTGAAGAGAGTGTAGGAGTTTTAGAGAGGCTTTTTGGAGGCAAAAGTGAGCCTAAAACAAAGACGGAAATTCTTCAGGCTGAAGAGGCGGAGATTATAGATGAATGACGTTGCCAAAAGGTTCTCTACTCTTGATATAATAGATAAGCTCGTCATTTTAGGCGAACAAATGATGGGATGTACGTTGCATGACTATCAAAAGAGATTTCTCATAGCCATTTTAAAGTCCTTCATAGACAATGATGGGGATACCATTACAGCTCTTATTAGTAGACAGGCGGGTAAGACTCAGGTAAATGCTACAGCTATATGTATCATCTTAGTAGTCATTCCAGCTATGGCTAGATACTTCCCAAAACTTAAGAAGTTTGAAAGGGGTGTTAAGGTTGGAGCTTACTCTCCTGTTACTGACCAGGTGGAAACACTGCTTTACAGAGTAAAGTTCGCACTTAGAAGCTATGAAGGGCAACAGGTTTTAAGCGACAAAGACATTAATAGTGAGCTTGTTCCAGGGGAAGGTGACATTAACCTTACCAACGGGTCATATTTCATTGCTAAGGGTGCAGGCGGAAACTCTAAGCTTGAGTCTAAGACACATGATATTGTATTCATAGATGAAGCTCAATCTATGGATGATTCTAAGCTTCTTTACTCCATTAGACCTATGGGGGCTTCTACAAACGCTACTTTCGTGTATACAGGTACTTGTTATACTCACAAATCTGAGTTTTATTATGAATGCGAAAGGGGAAAGAAGAAAGGACTAAATAGAACTTTCTTCATGTTTGACTACAATTTTTGTTCTAAAGTTAATGCTTACTACAAAAAGTTTGTAGATAAAGAGATAGCTAAATTTGGAGCACATTCTGACTACATTAGAATGATGTTTAAACTTGAGTGGATTTTTGAAAGAGGTACTTTTATTTCTGGAGATGCTTTTGAGCAAGTTTGTATAAAATCTCTGGGCTTTACTAGAAGTACATCAGGCTCACTTAAAAATTCCAGTAAGATTAAAATTGTTGCGGGACTTGACTTAGGTAAAAAACATGACTCTACAGTACTAACTATAGGTGAGATAGACTTTAGACAGAGAAATGAACATGATTTTGCAATGAAAACAGTGTATAATTGGTTGACCTTACTTGGAGATAGCTATGAAGAGCAATATGACCAAATTTGTGATTTTCTTAGGGACTATCCAGACATTCAAGAGATTGTAGTTGACTCTACAGGTCTTGGGGAGGTTGTGTGCGACTCTTTAGATAAAAGGTTTATGCAGCTTGGCTGGTATATAGATATACATAGAGTTAACTTTGTTAGAGATAAAGCAGAACTGTATAATAATTTAAATACTCAAATTTTCCAGAGGATGCTTAGATTTCCAGGACATGCTAACGCTCGTAAGACTAAGAGGTGGGAAACTTATGTTCATGAAACCACTTCATTAGTAAAAGACTACGATACTAAGGGACGTTTAAGTGTAGGTGCTCCAAATGATAAATATAGTCATGACGACCATCCAACCAGTCTTGCACTATTTTCATGGGCAGAAAGATTTACTTATCCTGAAGTAGAAGTTTCAGATTCAAATATATATAAAATGGGGAGACACAATGCCTAAATTTATCGATAGATTTAAAAGCTTTTTTTCGTTTGGAAACTCTCTTGTTTCCAGAACTTGGGGTTCAAAAACTTCTGCCTCAAGACAGGTTTTATATAACCTTGCTTGGTATACTTATAACTATGACTATATCAAGGGTCAAGGAGGGAAGAATAGTGAAGAGTTAGGCTTTGAACATATTAATTATGTTAGGGATATTTTGGCAAGGATTATTAACCATTTTACTGCCAGAGGGTTTACTATTATTGCAGAAAGAACAAGTGAAACTTTAAATCTTAAAGAGTTAAAGGCTTTACAAAATCTTGAAATGGAAAATATAATCACTGAAGATATTTCGGAGAAGAGATGGTATAAGGAATACATGATAAAAACAAAATATCTTATACCTTATCTTGAAAAGTTTTGGAGATTCAATCAAGCTGAAGGAAAAACCTTTAGGTCTTTAGTAGAATACGCTACTGTTAGTGGAGACTTGTTTATATATGTATCCCCCGACGAGGAAGAGAGTAACGTTAGAATGACTCTATACGATGCGGAACATGTTACTATTATCCCAGATGAATTTAATATACATAAGATAAAGAAGGCTATTGTTGAGTACGAATATGAAGATGAATTTGGAGAAAAACACTCCTATAAATTGGTGGCGGATAAAGAGCATGTATCAATTACCGAAGATGGAAGAACTACTGTTACAAACCATTCGTTAAATGAAGTTCCTTTAGTACACATTGCTTTCAATAGAACTGCTAAGAGTATCTATGGCGTTAGTGACGTATTTAAAATTTTGGCAGGTTCTTTGCTCTTTAATTCAAAGATAAGTGATATTAGTGAGATTATATCTTACCACGCTTCCCCCATTACTATTGTTAAAGGTGCACGTATTGGAAACTTAGAGAAGTCTCCCAATAAAATTTGGAGTGGTATTCCTAAAGACGCAGATATATTTAACCTTTCTATGGATGCTGACCTGCAAAACTCTCTTACCCTTATAGATAAAATTGAAAGCTATATCTGTACAGCAGCAGCTTATCCAAAAGAGATATTGGCTGGAAATGTTAAGATGATGTCGCATACTGCGGGTGTTAGTATGCAGTATGTCTATAAGCCCCTTGAAGATTCTCTAATTGATAAAGAGGACGCTGTACGAGAAGGATTTAATAGACTACATAGACTTGTGCTTAAAATGTTAGATGGTATGAATATAATTGATTTGTCGGACTTTTCAGATATTAATACTACCGTAAAATTCAATCCAAGGCTTCCTAAAGATGAGCTTTACGAAATGCAAATTATTTCTCAAGAACTTATTGCTGGAATTACTTCTTTACATGAAGCTATGCGTAGAAGGGGTAAGACTAATACAGAGGGAATACTAAAAGAAAGGTGGGAAGAGGCTATCTGGAGTGCAAAATTAGAGGATATTACTACTTCTATTGCAGGAGAACCTATTAATTCCAATGTAGATAAAAATAGAAGCTCTGAGCTAAGAGAGAAGTTTACCGAAGCTCTTAATAAAAACGTAGGAAATATAAAAGCCCCTACTGAACAGCAGAATCAAGAAGAGAAGAATACGGAAGAATAAGTGAGAGTTAATTCTTCTGTCGTATACCAATCTTTGCAGGATGTGCGGTCATTAGTTGAAAGTACTATATCTGTATCTAAGGAGAGGTTTGAAGGACTTAGTTGGAATGACTTAAATGATAGAGCAAACATTAAGGATACTCTAAGGGTTATAACCAAGGTCTATGAGAGAGAGTTAAGTGATATTATATATAATGGAGTAGCTCAAGGAGTAAGTAGTTCTTTAAGCAATACATTAGTGCAACGAATTAATAAAGACCTACTACTAGAAAGAGTTGTAAGTAAGTTAGAAAGCTCTTTTCATAAACATTCGTTGAACTATAGGATAAAACGAGTTTCAAGAGTAATTACTAAAACAGGAGAACTCCTTATAAGTAATGACTATGACCTTGAAACTCAGTGGTTGGGAAGTAAGAATTTAGTAAAATTTGGCTCTTTGTATAAACAATCTCTTAGATTGACTGTATCTGAAATCTATAGAGCTAATCAAATAGCCGCTGTTGAAGTAGCAAAAATGTTAGGTATTTCGAAAGTTAGGTGGGAGTTGGATGTGTCTCATCACATTTACGATGTATGTGACCCTTTAGTAGGGGAATATGACTTAGTTGATGTGCCAGATTATCCTCACCCTTACTGCAAATGTCACATTATTTTAGTAGAGTAAAATAAATTGCTTGACAAAATTTTGAGGCATTTATTATTGGCAATAATATTATACAGGAGGTATTATTATGCCGTATTCAAAAGTTAGTCCTTCGAACAAAATGTCTGCTGAGAAGATGCCAATTAACGAAAGTAAAAAAGGTATTGAAACTCAGAAGCATGTTCCGATTGTAAAGAAAGGTTCTCGTAACACAGCTAAGGTTAGCAAGTAGTTAGGAGTTAGTATATGCCAAAGATTGTCAAATTAGAAGATGGTAGCGAGCTAAATGTTTGGATGGAAGATGAAGTAACCGCAAAGGTTAATGAAGAAAAAGAAAAAGCACGAAAAGAAGAGAAAGACAAGCTTTACTCTGAAATTAAAACTTTAAAAGAAAAGACCTCTGACCTGGAAGCAGCCAAAGCTAAGGCAGAAAAAATGATTTCTGAAGCTTCTGCTGAATTAATCACAGCTTCTGCAAATGACGCAAATAAAGATAAGGAAAAGGATGTACAAATGAAGGAAGAACTTGTTGTACTCACTCAAGGGTTAGAGAAGAAAATCAGTAATTTAGAAAATGAACTAAAGACTGAAAGATTGGCTCGGTATAAAGCCGAAAAAATCGCCCAAGAGGGAACTGATTTAATTATTGAAATGGTGCAGGGAAATTCGGAAGAAGAGATTGATAATTCTATCACCTTGGCTAAAGAAGCTTTTGCTAAATATGCCAAACCTAAAGAAGAGAAAAAAGAGACACAGGATAAACCTCCTGTTGACGAAGAAAAAGTAGAAGATAAAGAAAAAGAGAAGAAAAGCCTCCCACCAAAATCAAAAGAAACCCCTGAAGGGGGAAAAGATGTTTTATCTGCTGAACAAATCAATAAGATGAGTATTGATGAATACAGAAAATACCGTGACCAGATTAAAAAGCAGGTAAAATATGATTTTGAGAAATATGCAAAAGCCTAAAATAATATTTAGTGGAGGTTATTATGGCTATTAATTATACGAACACTAATACTACAGTAGAACTTAGTGATCTTATAAGAGAGGTTTATAGTAAGGAAATTTTACTTACTGCTGAACCTGTTATGAAGTGGTATCAGTTTGCTCAAAAGCGGACTGAATTGGGAGTTACTCCTGGACATACTATTGAAATGTTGCGTTTAGGAAACCTTAATCCTGGCACTCGTCTTGGCGAACCTGGGATTGATTCTACTGACGTTGCTAATATCAATGCAGCTTTTAGTACCAAATATGGATACAATCCCAATGTTCTGGAACAGAGTTCTATTCCTATGAATAAAATGTCTACCAGTAAAATTGGTATTCGTGTACATGAATATGGAAATGGTATTGAGGTATCAGAATTGGAGCTTCGGGCTTCTTTTGAAGATACTCTTTCCCATGCCTCTATTCTGCTTGGTCGTGACTATGCTAAGGTTGTAGACAATGCTATTCGGGACGAAGTATTTACTCGTACCACTAATCGTGTGTACGGCAGTTTGAGAGCCTCTCGTAGTGCTATTCAGTCTGGTGATACTATGGCTTTAGAAGTTCTTCGTGAAACTCATGAGCAGATGGCTATTAACAAGGTTGTTCCTTTCGCTATGGGCGGTATGGAAGATTACTTTGCCTTTATCCATCCTCATCACAGTCGTAAGCTTCGTTCGGAATCTGCTACTGGTGGTTTCCTTGAAGTTACCAAGTATACCACTCCTGAGATTGCTATTCGTGGCGAGATTGGTAAGATGGAAAGTATTCGTTTCATTGAGACTACTGCTCTTCCTATTATCAAGGGTGCGGGGGCTGGAAATGACTGGTCTGCCAACAACAAGATTGGCACTACCATGAAGTATTACTCTAGCGTAGAGGGCTTGTATAAGCCTTATACTTCTACTCAGTATGATAATAATATTACTGCGTATGCTCCTATTTACGTAGATGGCTTGCTTTATGGGTATGCTGTCCATGCTGAAGTGGTTGAAGGTTCGTGGGTTGTACATGGTTCGGTTGTTGACATTTATCAAGCCGCTGTTTTTGGTGACTATTCCTTTGCTATGGCTACTGCTCTTCCTGTAGAATTGCGGGATGGTGGAGTTATGGAACATGGTCGCGTACATCAGTTGGTATGGTACTCTATCCTTGGTGCAGGTGTCTTGAATACAGATTCTATCTTTATTCTCGAAACTAATTAAGGAGTATAGTCATGACTGAAAAAACGTATCAACCTTTTCCGAAGAAAAATTGGGGGAAGGATGCTATTTGTAATTACATTAAGGAACACTCTTTAGATATTGACGTAGAAGCGGTTGATTTTGAAGATGAAAAAGCTAAGGCTGAGTTGTTAGATGTAATTAAAAGTGCAGTATCTGAACTCATTGAAGAATCACAAAAAAAGAATTCAGTTACTGTAGACCTTACCCAAAAACCCGAAAAATTATATCCAGTTAAACTTCTTACTAAGCACTCGTGTTTTATTGGGGGTACTCGTTATGAGTTCTTACCCCACATAGAATACTATGTTTCAAGAGAAGTTCGACAGGTTTTGATTGACGGTAGAATTGTAATGAACTAGTAGGTGCGGTTAGATGAGTGCTGTTTTAGTTAAATTTCCACGAGAGACTACAGTTAGTTTTAATACTTCGTGGTCTGAAGAAGATGAGATAATCATAAACTTAGGCTCTACTTTAATCGAAGAGTCTACTCTCTTAGAGGGGTTTTTGAATATTTCTGTAGATTTAAGTGGGTATATAGAAGGAATATATGTTCTTGATGTGTTTAATAACACTACAGGAGAATCTCTAAGTTCTACTATACTGGTGGTAAGCCCTACGGGTATGTACCCCATACTTAAACCCTTAGCGGAATATTTAGAAAGAACGTTTATTACAGAGGACAGGAGTATTATTACTTATACCTCTTCTGAGTTTCTCAAATTCGCATATCAAGCATACCTTTCGTGGGGATATGATAGAACTAAAACAGCACTCTCTGACCGCTTTATTATAGTGGAAGCTAATATAGCCATACTCTCTTCTATATTAGATAGTGTACTTAATAGGGATGTTCTTGAAACTCCTGAATTAAAGGTGGATGATTCTAAGCTTACTAGTAGAATACTACAGAGACTTAAAAATCTTCAAGCTGAAAAGGACTCTTTAGTCAATACACTATTCCCAGATATTGCGGCAGAATTAAATGAACAACCTTCTATTAACGTTAGAGTCTCCAGTACCTATAGAAATAGACTTGGAATTACTGTTCCTGACAATTTGAACCAATTCCCTGAAGCAGTAAATCTTTCTGTATTGCCTATCTCTGGAGGCTTTGAATTGTCTTGGGATATTTCTTATACAGGAGACTTTATCTGTTATAAGATATACTCTGTAAAAGATGAATATCGTACATTAGAGAAAACTTTTTACAATAATCTACAGAACCGATATGTCATAGAGAAAACCGACTTGGACGCCATTATTTTAGAGACGCATGATTCTGGTGGATTGTACTGCGCTGAAACGTATGTTGTGGAAGAGTAATGTTAGTAAATCGTTTTATTGCTACTTATAGGGAGAAGTATAAAGACGATTTTCATACCCTATATAAGGTTTCAAAGATTGTTTCAGTTAACTCTTTAGGAGAGCAAGTTGTTCAAGAATCAGTAAATACCCCTTTCCAAGCCAGAATATTAGTCAACTCTATTGCAGATAGTAACACTTCAGGTTTTGAGCAAAAATCCATTACTTTCCTCTATATAGGAACAGACATCCTTTTTCACACTACAGATACTATTCTCTTTAAGTCCTCTCAATATAGCATAAATAATATACAAGAGAAGTTTGCTATTCAAGGAACTACTGTACTATATGAAATAAAAGCTGTGCAGGATATACTCTAATGGCTAAAAGAGCATTAAGACGTAGAAAACTTTCTGTGAAAAACTCTGATTCTCAAAGAACCAGGGGGTCTAAATTACGCACTGAAACAAATAAGGGATTAACAAGAAAAGAGAAGCTAAATTCTTTGGATTCTTTAGAGATAGATATTGATATGGAGTCAATAAGCACTGTATCTGCTGGACATACAGTTAGCAAAGTAGTAGAAGATGCAATACTGGTAAAACTCCAGATAATAATAGAATCTTTAGAGCAGATGATACACGATTACATAATCTATTTGGTCAATAATCAAGATTCTGAATTACCTGAATTTTCTGGATATAAGCCTCTCTCTTCTCGTACTATGGAGTATGGTGTTCATCCACACGATAAATATTTCTATGACTGGAGTGGTGACTTAATAGAGAACGGAATAAAAGTTTCAGTTGATAAGGGAGACATCTTTTCTGAGCCAAGAGTTATGCCGTCAATAAGTATAGCTCCTGCTAATGGAATTCACTTTTCAGCAGTAAATGGCGCACCTTTAAGCTATGCAACCCTATTTAGATTTTTAGAGTATGGAACTTCAAAAAATCCTCCAAGACCTTTTTTCGCAGTTATAGAGCCTAAAGTAGCTGATTTTGTTGAAAAACTTATACAGAGAGTATTAGAGGGGAGTGATGTCAATACTAGTAATTTTAGCTGGACTTAAACGTTTTTTAGAGTCTAAGGGCATAGTAACTCAAATTTATGGTGTTCCTGTAGATACCTTCTATCCCGCAGGTGTTATTGAAGTGTTTAAAACTACCAAAGAGCATATACATTCTGGAACGTATTATGTGTACCAATCTATGCTGGAAAAGGGTTTTGATGTTGACTATGGTGGAGAGTATAAAACAAGACTACGTATTAAGCTATACCATACTTCATTAAATACGTTGACAAAATTAAAGCATCAGATTCTTATGGCTTTAGAGAAAGGGATTGAGTTAGACATAAGTGATAGAGTAGTTGGACATGAAACCATAGAAGATGAACAAGTTCCAATTATTGAAGTTTTTGATGTTGGGTTAAGTTCCGAAGAGTTAGCAGAAGTTATAGAGTGGAATCAAATTGATGATAGAGAAAAAGCTAAATTTGAATTTAGAATATCTTCTACAGATTCTTATTCTTACCCCTCTTCAGGAAAAACCGTCTGGGGAGAGATTATAAATTTGGATGTATACTACTTAGATAATGATAACATCAAAGCTGAGTATACAGACTTAGTACAGCAAATAAATATAAGTGATATGTTTGTAGTGAAAACAGTCCCTTATATAGCAAAAAATGATTAGTGGAGGTATTTATGCCAAAGAAAGATATTATTGTAGAACATGTTGAAAAGGAAGATACTTTACAAACATATTCTAAAACAGAGCCTGTTAGAAAAATTACAGTGACTAATTTAAAGCAGAGAAACCTTATTTTACCGTATGGCGGAAGCCATGTTGCTTTTAAAGGTTTGGAGACTCAAGAACTTGTGTATGATGCAGAATCTTTTAAGGTTCTAAAGCAATATGAAAATTTAAAATTTATTATGATTCGATAGGAGGCTGATATGGCTGAGTTTACATATCCTGGTCAATACATTACTGAAAAGTCTAGTGGAATTAGACTCCCTCAGTCTGTTTCTACGTCTATAGGGTGCGTTATAGGCATTTTTCCAAAAGGTGAGGTAGGTTCTCCGCAGCTTGTAACCTCTTACGAAGAGTTTAAAAGCTTGTTTTATGCTCCTCAAGATTTAAATTCCCTTCGACAAGTTAGAGGATTCTTTGATGAAGGTGGTGGGAGTTTATATGTAATTAGAGTAGAAAATGATACTCTGGCGGCTGCTACTGTTGCTCTTCGTACAGACGGAGAATATACTCTTAGTGCCTCTGCAAAATCTAAAGGTGCTTGGGCTAATTCTGTTAGTGTTAAAGTTACAGGACAAGCAGTTGCTTCTTCTGCGTCTATGGAAGCTGTTCTTATAGAGGGGCTTCATGTTAATGTCCTTACCAGTGATGGTTGGGAAGTGGGACAGAGACTATTCAAAAATGTTTCAGGAACAAGAACTTACTTAGGAAAGCTTTCTGTAATTACTCGTACTTCTACAGGAGTAAAACTAACATTTGCCGCTCCAAGTGCTGCCGCTATTGGTCAAGGGGATATTATTGAAGCTGCGGGAGCTTTTGTTGAAGTTATTGATAGCTTAGGTAATGTAGTTGAATCTTATGAAAAAGTTACCTTTGAAGAGGGAACAAAAGGTTACTACAGAGTAAAAATTAATGCTGTTTCACAATACATTCAACTTTCTGAAGCAGGTACATTACCTTCTACGACTATCGCTAATTATAGCTATGTACATGCGCAAGGAACTGCTACTTCTAAGATTTTGGTTTCTGGTTCAGATGGAACATACGATAAGCAAAGTTTCTTAGATGCTGTAGCTAATGTACTTCCTCAAATTACTACTTTAGCCAATGTGTTTTCTTGTTTAGAAGATTCTTCTTTAGTGGATGCAGACCATCAAGATATCTACAATGCTATTACGGTTCAGTGTGAGTTGTCTAAAAGATACATGAACCTTGTTCAAGTATCCTTGGCGGCAGAGAATATTAGTAGAGCTGCAACTATGGCTACTGCTGGTGGCATTATTGATTTTAGAAATGGTTTAGTATCTTCCAGATTCTCCGTAGTGTATCAGGGCTATGTAGAGGCTTACAATGAAATCTCTAAGACTATGGATATCTGTCCCGCTACTGGGCATATTGCAGGTATCTGGTCTCGAATTTCGACAAATGTAGGTTACTGGCAAGTTCCTGCTGGAGTGGAAGCTAATTTTAGAACTACTAATAAAGTGTCTTGGTCACTTACTGATAATCAACAGGGTGTACTTAATCCGCTTTCAATTAATGCGGTAAGATTCTTTAGCGGATATGGTCTGTTAGTATGGGGTGCAAGAACTCTCTCTAACAACACTGACTTCAGATATATTTCAGATAGTTTGACCTTCAACTTTGTAGAGCAGACTATTCTAAGTTCTAATCTGTGGGCAGTATTCAAACCCAATAATTCTGCACTTTGGTCTGAAATTGGGATTAATCTTGACCTGTTCCTTACTTCTCAATGGAGAGCTGGTGCTCTTAGAGGAGACTCTAAGTCTGAAGCTTTCTTTGTAAACTTTGGAAAAGATGTTACTTCAGAATATGACATTTTGCAGGGAATTGTAAATATTGAAGTGGGACTTGCTACTCAGAAGCCTGGAGAGTTTGTCCACTACACTATTAGCCCTAAAGTAAACTTATAAGGAGATAGATTATGAGCGATATTAAAGACCTGCTTAGACGGTATAAATTTGAACTCGTAGATGGAGAATTCAATACTCTTGGTGGATTTTTGGGTATATCCCCAATTTCATTAGGAATTAGAACTTCTAAATATCGTGAAGGGGATGATGATAACTTAGAGGGGATTACTCTCCCTGGTCGTAGAATTACTGAACCGATTGAAATTCGTAGAGGATGTTTCGTTATTACTAATCCAGAAGATAGTGAATCTGATAAGATACATTATTGGATTAATAAGCTTCAGAAAGGTGAGGTTGCAGATGGTGAAATTTCTGAAGAGTTTGGTGGAGAATGGTATATTAGAGTTAAGAAGAAAACTACCAATGAATTTGGAAGAATCTATAAGATTCTAAATCCAATCATCACTTTAGTAAGAACTGCTGAATTGGATTCTATGGATTCTGTAGATGATGTTGTTTGGATTGAATCTATTGTTATTGAACATTCGGGAATTGATTTAGTTACTTTCTAATGAAAGACTATTTAAGAAAATACCGATTTAAAGTGTATATAGGTGGTGTAGCTGGTGCGGGATTTAATTCTTGCACTGGCTTATCCGCTGGAAGCAGTTATACTCAAATTAGAGAG
Organism: Spirochaetia bacterium; assembly: GCA_009929055.1. GTDB lineage: Bacteria > Spirochaetota > Spirochaetia > Sphaerochaetales > Sphaerochaetaceae > SABI01. The sequence continues at coordinate 20,951 of SABI01000002.1, forward strand.
GCTGGAGCGTTGTCTCCTGTAAATCTGTTTGATGGATATAAATTCAAACCTATTATACTTTCAAAAGGATTGACAAGAACCGATAATGACGCTTATTTTTGGTGGGAAACTTCAGGTAGAATGTCTACTCCAGCAGCACTATTTAATATGCGTAACATAGTTATTGAAGTACATAGTCTTAGTGGTAAATCTATGAAACACCCTTTAATGCCTCCAGTTAAATACATAGTATATGGAGCGCAAGTAGAGGAAGTCAGATTTGGAGATTTACTTGCTGATGATGATAATGGAGAACTCATTGTAGTTCAAAGTATAGTATTAGTACATAGAGGCATTCAAAGAGTACAGACAATGGGCGGATTAATCTAAGGAGATTTAATACCATGACGATTACACTAATAAAACCAGTTGAATTTAAGGGACAGACTATCAGAAGTATTGACCTAAATACAGACATCACTGGACATGCAGAAAAAGTTCTTTTGGCAAGAGAGCCAAATAGAGCAAAGATAATGAATAAATTTTTAGCTATGCAAATAGCTCTTACTGACCCCAACATTGAAGGATTAAACGAAGTAGAAAAATATTCACTTGTAAAAAGAATGTGTTCTGTGGATATTAAAAGAGCCTTATATGCCCTATACAAAGATTTTAGAGATAATAAAATGTATATTGATATCCAATATACTACAAAAGAAGGAATATCAAAAAGTTTTTCTGGAGATGTAGAACTTCCTAATTTGAATTCTACTTCTTTTTCCACAGAACCTATAGAGTTTTCTCTTTCTAAACCTCTTAAAATGTTTGAAGGGGAGTATTCTGATTTTATCCTCTATCCTATGACTGGACATTTTAGTGAGCTTATTAACCAAGAAGAGAATCTTGCTAACATTAATACTTTGTTCATTAGCGAACTTATCAAAACTAAATGTGGTAAAACCATTCCTTTTGATATAGCAGAGGGCTTATCACTTAAAGTCAGAAATGAATTTCGTAAAGCGTTAGATAAAATATCTGACTTTTATCCACAAGTAACTGTGGAAGATGGAGTAGATACTTTTGACTACCCGCTTGATATACTTGATTTTTTTACATAACTAAGAAGGGATTAAAAAGTCCCTTCTTAGTGACTACTCAGAAAGAGTTTTATAATCAGATGTTATTTCTGAGTAAGAATTACAATATCTCGGTTTCTGATTACCTGAATTTAGGTAGAAAAGAAAAGGAGATTATACTGTCTATGGTTTTAGAGTCTACAGGAGAATTTGATGGACATTAATATAAATCTTAAAGCCATTCAAGGTATAGATAGAGTAGGGGAATCCGTAACTGAAGTTATAAAACGACCCGCACGAAGAGTACCTGTATGGCAACAAGAGCAGAGAACTCTTTATCGTGAAGCTTTGTCCAGAAATAAGGGCTTAAATCCTGTAGAGCAAGCTGCCCTTAATATTCGAAATAATTTAGAATATAATACCCCTCCAACTACGTTTGTTCCAAATTACTATCCTCCAAGATATGTTAGCGCATTAAGGGGAGATTATTCCTATCAGGCTAATATCGGGGTAAGAAGTATTTATAGACAACCCTATTCACAAACTTCTTATAGAGTACCAAACAACCTTAGAAGGGAGTCTTATGGTATAGGTAGGGGAGAGGAAGCTGCTTACTTAAATAGAGTTAATCCAGCAAATACAAGTTATATACAAGACTCTGTAGGAAATATGACTTCCTCAAATTCTGGAAACCTTAAATTTGGTTTTTCCAGAGGGGTGAAAACTCCTTTTAATTTGTTTGAACCTGTTGGAGATACTGGTCGTGCAAGAGATTTTATGAGGGGGATTTTCCATAAGGAATCTTCTGCACTATTTGCGGGGTCTGTAGGACTTCACTTTGCAAGTAGTTTATTGCTTTCTCCTGCGAGAGACTATACTCGTAGAGACCTTGACCCTGCAAAACAATTCCAAATGGAGACCATTTTAGCGGCTAACTCTTTTGGACTGGGAAGAGGCACTATTAACATGGAGCACTTGCCCCACTTCAAAAATGAAATAAAGAGAATGTCACTACCTTATTCTCAAGACCCTGTTGAAATTATGAAGAGCGCAAGACAACTTGCTCAAGCAGGTTTTAGTGGCAAAGATGTTTTAGGCTTAATGCCCTCTGCACTTAAATTTTCGGAACTAACTGGTGGTAAAGTAGGTATAATGCAATCTACTGATATTGCCCGTATGTTAGCAAGAAAGTTTAGAATAAATACCAATGACGAGGCAATGAACAAAGCTCTATCTCAAGTTTTTAGAGCTATTCAAGTTACCTCTTTGGATATTACTGATATAGGTACTGCTCTAAACTCCTTATCCTCAAGCCCTATAGAGTTCCCCTCTTCTCAGCTTACAGAATACTTGACTACTGTAGGTATGATGCGTAATATGGGTCAGATGCCCGCTCAAGCTGCCGCTACTACTGCTGGATTTATGAAATCAATTTCTCGTTTAGGGGCAGTAGAAAATCAAGCGGAACAAAGACTTAATTTAATGGAGTTCTTTAGAGAACAGGGAATACAGAGAAGAACTGTTAGACCTAACTATAGAATGTTTGCTCAAATGCAGTATTTTGGTACTGACTTTACTAAACAATTCTCTGTTACCGAAGAAAATCTTTCCCGCTATCAGAACTACGGTAAGAAAGTTGGTGACTTAATTCCTTTACCTGAAATTATTGAAAAGGTTTCTGGACAACTTACTTATAAAAGAGATGTACAAGGAAGAGTTGTAAGAGATTCTCAAGGAAAACCCGTTCCTTTCTCTGAATATGAGCGTTCTGCTGTAATGACACAGTTAGGGTTTTCTAATCAATTTAAAAACGTTGTATTAGGATACCAACAGATGCAGGAAGGGAGGGGTGTAGAGTGGAATGAATCTTTAGGCTCTTGGGTAGAAGAAGGAAAACTTTTAGCTCGTGGTTACAATGACATTCTTAGAGAAATCATTAATAGCTCTAAAGCTCTTGATGTAGGCTTTAAGAATATGACAGGAACATTAATCCAAACAGAAAATCGTCTTGCCTCTTCAAGAGTGGCTCTTAATACTACTATGGGCGAAGCTCTCTTACCCGCTAAAGTACAGTCTACACAAGTTAAGCTTGGGATGCTTAATGCCATGAATGAGCTTGCGATGAAATATCCTACATCTACCGCAGCCGTCTCAGGAGGCATTGAGGGGCTATCTATGGGGCTTACTGGAGCTAAGGCTATTACCGATATGGCTGGCGGTAGTTTGATGGCTCTTGCTATGATTAAAACCCTTTCTACGAGAAGTGTTACTCTTGAAGAAGTTGAAGCCGCTAATTTAGCGGGAAATACTTCAATGAGATTAGGAGACCTTACTTGGAATCGTTCCGCTGTAAAGTTTGGAAGAACTGCTCTGTTTGGTATGGGTTCAATTATAAAGGGATACTCTACTGGGTATTCTGCTTTTGCTGTAGGAGCAATGCAGGGAACTAATACAAGGGAAAATATTATCCAATCTACAGGTTTAGGCTTATTTAGTGGAATTACCGCTTTTGGTGGAATGCAAGCCTTAATGCACGGAAAGAAAATTAACATGTTTGGAAAATCCTTTTCCAATAAAAAAGTTGGTGGTGCTCTTTTAGCAGCTTCCCTTATCCCTGATTTAATGACAGGGGTAAGTGCAGCTCAATCTAATAAATATGTTAGAAATAACATGGAGCTTAGAGGAAAGTACAAAGATGAATGGATGGCAAACCTGCTCTCTCAAGGTTACTTTTCTTTAGGAAGTGCTGGACAGGAGACATTAAGTTCGATTTTTGGAATTCCTACTGCTGAATTAAATAACATGATGGATGGAAAATTAGTAAATCCTAAATATGCAGAAACCACTTCTAATTATTTCAATACCTTGTTTTCAGGCTCTTTAGAAGATAACTTTGCTACACTCATAGCAAGTACTCCCGAATTTGCTAAAATAGCAAGTATAAGAAGTAGAAAGGCTAATGACTTTAAAAACATTACTCATGGCGGATATTTGACTCCCTCTGTAGTGCAAATGATGAAAGAGCATGGTGGTGGAGACATCCGTTTAGGTGCAAAGAATTTCTTAAGGGATGCCAACATTACTGAAATTACAGATAAAAGAGCCATTAAAACCTGGTATAAAGGTTTACCTCAAGTAGAAAAAAATCTGGTTACTGGGGAGAGAAGAAGTCTTGCAGGGCTTATGTTTCAAAACTTAGTTTCTCATGCAGGTACAGGGCTTATTTCAGGAGGAGGATTAGGTGCTCTTGTTGGGGGGGCGGTAACTATCCCTGTAGGTGGAATTGGATCAATACCTGTAGGTGTTGCTTTAGGTGCAGCAGGGGCAATAGGAGGAGCTGTATTTGGTATGGGAAGAGGAATTTATCAATACGCTAACCAACAAAAATACCCTAAAGCAATATATGGAATTTCTGGAGGTCAGGGACATTTTATAGGTGGTCAAGATATTGATGTAGCTAAAGTTCAGTATGCTGCGGTTAACGCTATTGATCCGAAACAGTTAAGTGAGCTTACTTATCAAAACCAACAATTAGCCCTTACACAGAATAGCGTAGATGCTTTAGATACAATTAACAAAAACCTTATTGAGTTTATGAAAGCCCTTATGGGCGGAGGCTCTGGAAAAAATCAGGTCACTGTTAATCAAATATTCAAATCTGCTGATAGAGAGCTTCTTAAACAGCAGGCTTATCAGTTAGGAGATATTGTAATAAAAAATCTTGACAGAATTAACCAGCGCAGCTTTAATGACCTAAAACTTGTCGAGGCGCAATAATGAGTGAAACAGAAAAAATTTGGGGATTGACACAAAGTCTTAAAGTTCCTTTAAAGAAGGATACTGAGACTAATACTAAGTTTAGTAAGCTTTTTAAGGATATCGCTGCTAATCAATACACTACTCAAGAGAGCCTTCATTTAGTAAATATGATTACTGGTGGAAGACTTGCTCAGTTATTAACTCAACCTTCTTGGGAAGATAGAATAACTAAAGCAGGTTTAGGCATGATGTATTCTATAAGTGATTCTGTAGACGATAGTATATTACTGCTCTTTCAATACAACCCTCAGACACTTAATGAAAGATTCTCTGTTTCGTATGCCTATAGACAAAGTTTTTCAGGAGAGCCTACTATCTCAGAGTTTAAAAGTGTTGAACCTCAAAAAGTATATGTTGAATTTTATCTGGATGCTTATTCCGATTATGCAGGATTGGATGAATACTTTAGAACACTTCTTTCTGGGTCAGTGCAATCTGCCATGTTACTGACTGATTCAGGAAGTAGGGGAATGAGTGAACTTGCGTGGGCAGCACAAACCGCAAGGAATAATGCTCTGTATGAACGAGAGGGGCTAAATAAAGACTCTCGTACTCTAAAACCCGCTTTAGATAACCTAAAACGTTTTACCAAAAATACTGTGTATAGTATTGATAACCTGTTGTTAGACTATGACTTGGAATTATTAGAAACTACTACTTATTTAGGAGACCCTCCGCTGTGCGTGTTAAATTGGGGAACATATCAAGATTTCAAATGTGTAGTTAAAGACATGTCTTTTGAACACCTTTTATTTAATCCAAAAACCTTAGACCCTATTAGAACTAAGGTTACATTAGAGCTTGAAGAGTTTTATAACCCCTACCTTGAAGCAGCTAAAAAAGCCTTTGATGGTAAAATTGAGGTAAATATATGAGCAGATATAGGAATGTAAAAGAGGGAAACTTCCCCGATAGATATTTAGAAGGTTCTGTAGGTATAAAGGACAAATATCGTTTAACAGGACATCAAAACTTTCTACCTTACTTAGCCTATAAAGCCTATAATAACTCTCAGTTGTGGCACTTAATTGCGGAAGTTAATGATATTATTGACCCCTTTGATATAGAAGATGGGGTGCTGTTAATACCTACAGAGGATTTGGCTAATAAAATATGAAACCCTTAGTAGAAATCCTTATATACTCCTTCTTAGAAAAACAGTGGGTAATCTTACGTAAAGAGTTTTCCTCTATTATAGACTCTGTTAACATAGCCCTACAAGATTTTGATATAGATAACTTCTCTGTTACTATGACCTTTCCTCAGAATTTTTCACTATATACAGAGTTCTTAAACTCACCTTATTGGTTAGAGGGAAACCTTATAACTTTTCAAATTGGTTATCTTAACTTTCCTACTAAAAAAACAGTAGTAATGAATGGAGTAATTACAGGAAGTAGAGTAAAAGAATCTGTGGAAGAAGTAGTATACACTATTCAAGGAACTGATATGAGTATCTTGTTAAAGGGTAAAGTAACTAATGCAGATATTCTTAAAACCCTATCCTCTAACTACATAAAGAATCCAGATACTCGTAATAATGCAGCCGTCTTATTGACTAAAGACATACTTAGAAAAAATAAGGAAATCCTTTCTGAACTGAATAAAGAAATGCAAGCTATCTATAGTGAAATGCCTGATTTTGGATTAAACTTTACTTCCGACTCTATTCCAGATGTATCTGAAGAGGAACTGCGATATAGAAGATTTGTGCATATTAATGACATGAGTAGCTCTGAAAAAATAACTGCTAAGGAAGAGGGGGCAGAATGGGGAATAGCAGATAAGCCTGCCAGTCAGCAATTTCTGGAAAGTTTAAAGGCGGGCTCAGGGTATGAAATCTTTACTACCTACATTGAAACTATATCTTCTTTAGGGGTAATACTCGGAAGAATGTTTTGGTATGATAGTAAATATCAAAAATGCTATTTCAAACGCCCACAAGATATAAATAACAGAAACTCCTTTACGTTTGTGAAATCTAATCAAATTGGAATAAATCCTTTTGAACGCATCTTAGACTTTGAAGTAGACTATTCTACTCTTGATTCTGTCTGGGCAGTTCAAAGCAGTTTTGTATCTGTGTATAAAACTTCTGCGGGAGATGTAAGAGTTAAACCTATAATTATTCGTCAGGATTCTGAAAACTTTTCGGAAGAGACTGAAACTAAGGAAAATCAGTACACCAACACTGAAATCCCCATCGTTCTTGGTGCTTCGGAATTCTCTTCGTTAATATCTAAAGGATGGGAATTGATACACAGGACATCTCCAGACAGTTTTGAGTTAATGAATTCTGCAAACCAGACTTTTTACCTCAAAGAGTTTACTGTAAAAGGTGAACTAAGTATTCAAGGAAACCCCGATATTCGACCACATGATATTGTTTGGGTTTTTGGAGTAGGAAACAAATTTGAAGGGGCTTGGTTTGTGTCCTCTGTTATGCACGACCTATCACCAGAAAAGTATATTACTACTTTAGAGGTAACTCGAAACATCTTAGCTGTCCCTAAAACTGTAAGTGGAAAATTTATTGAACATGTTAATAAGGTCAAGTTAAACGCACTTGAAAAAACAGATGCGTCTGGAGAAGATATCAAGGTAATAGTGCCAAAACAAAACAAAATAAACATTCCAAAAAGTAGACAAGAGAAGTTTTTACAGGATAAATTGAAGCATAATCCAGAGAAATTTACTGGCACTAAAGAGAAACCATTTTCTCCTATCATTCCAGGAGAACACCCATTTAAGTTAGATTATTTTAACATGCACACCAATAATTAGGAGATACTTCAATGCAAACATATTATGGACTTTATAGGGGAATTGTAACAGATAATAGAGATGCTGCAAAAGCGGGAAGGGCTCAAGTTACTTTACCTGCTTTAGGGACAGAGCCTTTAGTTAACTGGGCAGTTCCACTAAACTCTTATATGATAGGTCTTTCACAAGGGCAAATGATTATCCCTGAAATAGGCACTAAGGTTTGGATAGAGTTTGAAAACGGGAATATAAACTACCCTGTGTACTCTTTAGCTTCTTGGCTCGGACATGACTGCTACAATGGTTTAGAAGATGTTGAAACAGAGCAGGTATATGAAGAAGATTTACCTATTTCTAAGTACATGTTTAGAAGTAAAAACTTATTTGTAAGGCTAAATGAAAGAGATGGGAATGTTGAATTTGTTCGTCAAGATATTGATGAAACATCAACATGGTGGCAGAAGGTTAAGAGATATATATCTGTTGTGCTTAATAAAGACTTTTTAGAGATAAAAAAATTCAATGAAACTTCTTCCAGTTTTCAGGGAGATGAAGAACCTACCCTGTTAGGTAAAATTAGCTTGACAAATAATGCCTTCTCTGTAGATATGTTTAATGATAATGGAGAACCCTTTGGTAAGGTAATCCTAACACCACAAGGGATAGAGCTTAAGTTTTCTGTTAATGGTGAAGAGAAATCTAAAATACTGCTAAATGCAGAAGGAGTTAAAATAATGTCCCAAGCTAAGGTTACAGTAGAAGCCAACTCTGAAGTAGCTGTTAATGCTCCAAACGTTAATATATCAGCTCAGACTAAAATAAATGGAGCAGGAACAGGTATGCCAGGATTTTGTAAACTACCTTTGTGCGCATTTACAGGGGCTGTTCATACAACTGATACTGTAGGGATGTCATAAAATGATTTCTGCTTTAGGGCTGAAGAATAAAATTGTAGAGGCTTTACACTATGCCACTTATGAGGATAATCCCCAAATGCTGTTCGCACGAGCGGTAGAGGATTATTTTAGGGATAACTTAAGGATAGAGGGACAATATGTAGGAATGCTTTCTGCGGGTGTCTCTGACCCCCTTAGTGGAATATATATCGTTGGTGTGCAAGATGTTTCCATAAATGAAAATTCACTACTTTCTGCGGCTAAAAGCTCCGCTGGATTCAGTCAATGGTATATGATATTACAGTACTTCCTTAAAAATATAAGAATGACTACCAATATTCAACAGGTGTTGGTTGCCCAATCGTTTTTAGCCCCGTTTTCCTTGCTTTACTCCAGCACCCCTAACATATCAGAAATGACAGATTTTTCATCTATAATGGAAACCATATCAGATAAGCTTATGGGAGACATTCTTCAAGCTCCTCCTTTCAATTCACCTATACCTACCTCAAGCATCTCTGGTGGGGTAGGAACATTTACAATGATGAGGTATGTATAATGAGAGGATTTATCTTTCCATTAAGCGTTTCTAATAACTCTCTTCTTGAAAGCTCAGAAACTAACTCGTCTTTTGAAAGTTCGATTAAAGGCAAAATTAAGATGCTTATTACTACAGGACAGTCTAGCAGACCTTATTGTGGAGATTATGGTCTTGGATTAGAAAAAGTATTCTCTATGTTAGGGGGAAATGTTAACTCTTTTAAGCAGGATTTAGTGGATAAAGTAAACAAGTTTATTCCTGAAGTAAAGCTATCTCTTACAGATGTTACTATTGAGTCAGATTCAGAGGGAAAATTGGGTATAAACATAACTTACCCTGAAAGAGATTTAGACTTAATGATATCGTTTCAATTATTTTAGAGGTTTTTGTGAAGAAAGATTTTGAAGCTATCCGCCTTGAAATGTATAAGATTGTTTATGCGTTTCAAAAAGGTTTAGGGGAAAATAGCCAAATAACTCAAACAGACCTATTAGACATCTTTATAGATGCTATAGCGGGGGTATACGACCATTTACAATACTTTTTTGATAAGGTAGTAAAAGCAGCAAATCCAGCCATAGTGTTATATCATAAAAACAGTGAAAACTTTCCTGAATTTCACGAGCTCCTAAAACTTTTTAGGTATAGGGAGTTGGACAACTATACTAAAGCATCGTTACCACTCTCCTTTTACCGAGAGTTCTATATCGGAAAAGACTTAGAGCTAGGAGTATTAGCAGAATATACAGAAGAGATTGCTCTACTAATAGATAAAGACTTGACTGTTTTTAGTAGAGATAAACTATTAAGAGCCTTGTTAGAGGCGTGGCTTTACGTTATTAGAGACATAGATAAATACTTTTTAAGGCTGCTTGACGAATTAGATATAGAGGGGGAGAGTTGTGGAAATTCCTCTGGATATGCAGAATTATTTGGATTCCCGCTCTATCAAGAATTGCCTCTTACAGCTAATGTAATCTACAGCAAAACTAAGGAAAGCAGTATAGACGCAGGCGATGCTATAGAGATTGAAGGGGAAAAGTGGGTGCCAGTAGAAAGCATAAGTTTTCCTTATCATAACAATGTCGCTTTTAGTGAAAAAGTAATGTTTATTGATAGTAATAAAACCTCTATAATCGTTAGACGCAAATGTACAAACAGAGTGGGAGACCTACTGTTATTAGTGGGGGTTGGATGGAGAAGATATGCTGTAATAACAGGAATCATTAGAACAAGTATATATGCTGAATATGCTATTGAGTATTCAGGAGAACTTCCTGCTGACCCCGACTACTGTGTAAGAGTATCTAATATAGAACAAAGGGAAAATAAAATAGAGATTTTCTATACTTCAGGCTTCTTAAATCAAATTATCAAACTACAAGACGTTTGCTTTAAACCTGAAAAAGGTATAAAAAATGCTCTGTTAAAAATAACTGTGGGGTCTATAGAATTAGAGTATACGTATTATTTAGAAGAAGTAGGAAATTATTATACTTATAGGGTGGATGGAGATGGCAACTGCTACATAGTGTTATTGAATACCTATGATTTTGATTTACCTATTAAAGTAGAATATTGGCAGAATTCTGTAAAAAGCATTAGTAGCGGGGTATATTTAGCTGACAAGGTATCCGTAGAGATATTAGAAGATTGCGCTGTTGAAAAAGATAGGCATTTTTATGAAATTGATACAAGTTGTTCAGTGTCAAAAGAGGGGTTTGCTAAAAAGTTTCTAAAGGAATATATCATTGATATGCAAGATTGGTATTTCCAATCCTCTATGAATAAAGAGTATTGGAATAATGTACTTAATTGGGTCTACCCAGTTGAAATAACTAAGGTAAGTAGCTTAGATATACACATAAAATCTACTATCCCTAAAACATACTATCAAAGAAAGTCTATTGCAGCCCTATACTTGTTAATATATGCAGGACAGAAAACGTTTATTCAACAGGATTTAACATGAGATACATAGATAATAATTTAGTTTCTGAAGTTGAACCCATAGTAAGTATTCTAAAAGATAAATTTTTTCCTGCCTCTCTAAGATTTACAGAAGATGCTACCCACAATTCATTAATTGAGGTATTATTAAATTACTTGCTCCTACCCTTTGCTGAAGAGATATATATAGTTAAGGACGTAATAGGCTTAAAATCCTTAGAAAAAGAACAGCTAGACCTCTTAGAGCAGTACTTTCAAAATAATTTACATCTTGTAGAGGATTTTAAGAATGTTTTAGAGAGTACAGCAGAAAGCGTTTATGACCCGTCTTTAGACACCTCAGATGTTTGGAATGAAAAGACGGTTTATTACTTTCAATCTTTATTGCCCACTTTGAATAACTATACTGAAGTTAAAATAGAAGAGTTTCTAACTTCAGGAAATGTTGAAGAAGATTTTATCTACAATTTAACTATAGGGTGGGAAGGTTTTAATGTTCCAATACTTACACCTTTACCAGAAGATATAACTCAAGGAGTATATGATGAATTATGATTTACCAGAAGTCCCTAATACAAAAGATATAAAAGCAGTTATTGGGAATAGAGTACCCTTTTTAAGCAAAAATCTTTCTACTTTATTAGAGATACGGAGACGTAATGCAAATAAAGGTTTTTTGGCTTTATTAGGTAAAGACTCTGAGTTTAAAGGAGTCCATGTTACTGATAACTTATTCAAAGTTACAGGGGTAGCTTCTAACGGAGCAGTGACAGTTGAAAAGAGCGCAGGACATTTGTTCTTAAATGGTGAAGCAGTTTATGTAGATACCAGCAGTTTAATTATAGATGAGTTTAATAACAGCGAAGATACTTTCTCGATTTTCTTAGACTATGAAACTGAATTTTATCACAACGTTGAAGATGATTCTCCCGTTGTTGGTTTGGAGGAGACTGTTGCTCGTCAACGCCTTGTATGGACATTAAGTCAAGAAACAGGGGTTGGAGTTCAAGATACAATAAAGTGGGACAGCACTAAAGAGGAACAGCATGGAAAAATTCTTTTATGCCAAGTGACTAATTTTACAACTTCTCCAACCTATACAGATAAGAGATATTTTGTAGGGATTCCCTATTTTAATACAAGAAGATTTACCAATCTCTATAACATCTTAGACTCGCTTAAATACTTGGATGAAGATGGTATTACTGAGAGGACTTTTGTTACTGAAGAAATTCCACAAACTCCAAAAGGAATAACAGTATACAGCGTTAATATCCTAAAAGACAGCTTAAAAGAATACAACATTCTTAGAGATAAGGTTCTTTTAAGAGATGCAGCCAATATCTCTGTAAACAACTCCTCTGTCTCTATAGTAGCTTTAGAGAGCTTAAATACTTTAGCTACCCTAATAGGTTCTGGAGGCTTTACTGAAGCTAAAGCTAAAATAGAGGGAATTAATGTATCTACAGACCCCCTTCAAATTGAAGATGCGGGACAGGATTTTGTGGCTTTGGGGGTGGAAAGTGGAGATACTATTTATAACGTTATTACCCGTTCTGTTGGAAGCATCTCATCTGTTGACGAACATAGATTAGGCGTAGAGGGTATTACATTCAATACTGATGATAAATACGCTATACCTAAAGGCGACATAAGTGAGAGCATTGAAGCACACTATTTTATTGGAAAGCTCTCTATGGAAGAGTATGAGGCTTTATATAATGCTTCCTCGTTAGGGGGTTTTAATGAAACTATAGGTAACAATACTTCTGGGTTAATTGGCGCACGAATTTCTGATAGAGAACAAAGCAATATTAGAATAAGCCAACTTGAAGCAGATATTAGAGAAGAGTTTAGTATCAGTTCTGCGGATGTAAAATATTTCTTAAGATTATCTTGGGAAGAGCCTACTCTACAGTCTGATAATTCAACTCCTCTAACACAGGATATCGTTTCTGCCGCTATTAGGGTTGTGAAGGTTAATAAACTTTCGGAAGGGGAAAAGAACACTGTATTAGGAAAAGATACTATAGACTCTGCTATTGTCGAAGCGCGTAGGCTTGTTGATGATACTTATGAAGTGGCTACTAAACTTAAAAAGTATTCCCCAGCCTTACAGAAGAGCTTTTATGAAGAAATCCCTGTAGGGAAAATATTTACTTTCCCTGTTAAGTGGAATGACTCTTATTTAATCTATATAGCCCCCATTACTGAATATGGAATTATCGGGGCTTGGAAACCTATATATGTTGATGTCTCAGCAGAAACTATTCAAGGAAGAAGTATATTAGATGATTTCAAAGAAGATATGCAACTTGAAAGAAAGAAAGATGAAGTACTATTCTCTGCTTATGCAAGAAGCATTGATGAGCAACAATTCCAACTTAATAGGGTACTGGCTACAGTTCCTACTACCCTTCAAGTAAAAACAATGATTGATAATAGTGCAACATGAGAGTAGTTTGGTTTTTCGGTAAAGAATATTCTGGAAAAATAGGTACAATTATTAATACCTATTCAGGAGAAACTATGCCTTCTATCTGTAAGGTAGACATGTATGGTAATGGGGAATTTTACGTTAATAAAGATGGTCTTTATAAAGTAATATTCTCTCAAGGGTCTCCGTTTGAAGTGCCTGTAGGAAATCCCTCTAATTGGAGTTTATCAGAGGTAGGAAATGTATTAGCTACTCCTGAACTATTCGTAGTATATAAACACAGTGATACTGTACTATATTTTGAACTTATCTGGTTAGACGATAATTCTACTTCTGTAGATTATGAGCTTCAAGAAAAAATTGATGATGCGGTATTCCTCCCTTTACAAATAGAGGCTAAAAGCCATTCAGTTATCTTAAGTAAGCCTCTTGACTCTATCTATACTTATAGAGTCAGAGCTAAAACCAAAACTGCGCAAAGTAATTGGTCTAATTTAGTTGAAGTATATACTTGTTTACAAGCATTTCCTTACACGTATGTAGCGTATTCGGCAGATGCTTTAGGAAATAATTTTAGTTTGGAATATAATTCTGAGATACATACTTATGTTGGTATTAGAATTACTAATGAAATCATAGAGAATTTAGAGGCTCACCATTTTGCAGGGTTGTGGAAACGCATAGGAGAAGAGCAGCCTCAACAGTGGTATACTTACGTGGCTTATGCCTCTGATGATGCAGGAGCAGATTTCTCTCTTTCCTACGATTCTGCTGTACACACATTTTTAGCTACAAAAAGCACTTCTGTATACATTGCCAATCCTACGGTGAATGATTTTATCGGACTCTGGCGAACTATTGGTACAGGTGAAGAGGTTTGGGATGGTGGAATATGGTAGGGGATATATCGGAAGTGGAAGAGCGTCTGGGCACACTGGAGGATATGATGCAAGCATTGCAAAATAATGGGAAAGTAACGGGGGGAGATATCTATATTCAGGACACTCCGCCCACAACGCCAAATGAAAATGACATTTGGTTTGATTTAAGTCAGATTACTAGATGAGTAAAATAGAATGGGAATCAAGAAAATAGAAGTTTACTCGCAAATTTATCTGTACACGAAAGAATATGTTGACTTCTTTCTTAGCTCACAGGTAAGCGAGCCTGAAGTAGAGGCGGGTGCTGGTGCAGATTAGTACTGAAGGACTAATAGGTGAAGACCCATTGAATTATGAACAAATATCAATTTACAAGGCTCTCCTGGATTGTGGAGAGTGGTAAGGAGTAAAAATGGCAATTATTAAAATTAAAAGAGGCTTAAAGGCTAACATCCCAACTTTACAGGTTGGGGAGCCAGGATTTTGCACAGACACTAAAGAGTTGTTTGTTGGTTCGGCAGATGGGAATAAACTTGTTGGAGAGGGGACTTTCCTAAAACTTTCAGGCGGTACGCTTACAGGCGCACTGACTCTGCCTTCAACAGCCCCCACCAGTGCAACCCATGCAGTAACAAAAGCGTATGTGGATAATGTCGCTTCGGGTTTAGATGTGAAAGCATCTGTCAAATGTGTAGCAACAGTACACCAATTGCTTTCGACGGGGGGAGACCATCGTGAATACGAGTACACTAACAATAACGCTGTAATTATTGATGGATACACAGTGGAAGAGGGCGATAGAATTCTACTTGTGGGTCAATCCAACCACCTACAAAACGGCATATTTGTTGTGACTAAAGTTGGTGATGGCACAAACCCCTGTTCGATTGAAAGACCCG
>SABI01000113.1 GCA_009929055.1 Spirochaetia bacterium
ATTCTTGGCTTCTCAAATAATATCTTTACCTTACCCACAAAGATTTATCAACTGATAAATCGTTCTGCTGGTAGTTTCCAAGGTATTCGAGAAGGAGCTGCCCTTTCAATCTTATTAGTAGTTGTGGTTGTAGCAGCCCTTTATCTACAGAAATTAATTATAAAAAGTGGACACTACGATATTATCAAGGGAAAAAGTATGAGACCTATGCTCATTAAACTTAGAGGGGCACGAATACCTCTACTGACTATTAGTCTCTTATCCTTAGTTGTTATTGTTGTAATTCCATTACTTATGATCCTTTTTGTTGGGTTATTAAAAGCATATGGACTACCTCTCAAGCTAGAGAATTTCACACTACGAAATTACCAATACATCCTTGGGCAATCAAAAATGGTAAGAGATTCGATTGTGAACAGTCTATTCTTATCTATCTCTTCTGGAGTAATTACGATGTTCCTTGGTGTTATGATTGCCTATGTAGTCATTAAAGTGAAACCGAAGGGGAAGGGCTTCTTAGAAATTCTTTCACTACTGCCATATTCAATACCAGGTATTGTATTAGCAATTGGGGTGATTTTAGTATGGAGCGGTGCTTTTGGTGTAAACTTATATAACACAATTTGGATTATTCTCATTGCGTATATAGCCCGTTACGTCTCTTTTGCAATGAAATCAGCTTCAGCTTCATTAGAGCAGGTTCACTACTCGCTAGAAGAGGCTGCCCGAAGTTGTGGAGCTACCCACTTGGAATCTCTACGAGACATCACAATCCCATTAATTAGACCAGGAATGATTGCAGGATTTTTCTTAATTTTCCTTCCAGCAATGCGAGAGCTCACTACAAGTGTCCTTCTCTATGGTCCGTTTACTAGAACACTAGGGGTAGCTATCTATGCAATTAACTCAGAAGGGAACACGGTACAGGCCTCTGCTCTTGCTACAGTTGCAATCGCAATTATTGTAGCAGGTAACATTGCCCTTCGATTTATCACTAAAGACCGAAAGAGAGGGGGACTATAATGAGTAAGATAATTCTAGAAAATGTCACTAAAGTGTTTAGTACCAAATTAGTTCCTAGAGTAGTTGCAGTAGATAATTTTAATCTTACAATACAAGAAGGCGAATGTTTTTCTTTCTTAGGCCCCTCAGGTTGTGGTAAAACTACGACACTGAGGATGATTGCAGGATTTGAAGATTTAAGTGAAGGGGGGATATGGATAGGAGATAATCCTGTTTCAATCAAAGAAAAAAATCTCTATGTTCCACCAGAACAGAGAGGTCTTGGAATGGTTTTTCAATCTTTTGCAGTATGGCCACATTTAAATGTGTTTGAGAATGTTGCCTTCCCATTACGAGTCCAGAAAAGGCCAAAACAAGAAATACAATCACTTGTCGCCCAAGCCCTCACTCATACAGATTTACATGGTTCTGAAAAAGCCTATCCATCAGACCTCTCTGGTGGACAGCAGCAAAGAATTGCACTAGCTCGCTCAATTGTAACAAATCCTAGAGTGATGCTCCTTGATGAACCATTAAGCAATTTAGATCCTAAGCTAAGAGAATCAATGAGGTTTGAGATAAAGGAACTACAAAAGAAATTTAATTTCACTATTATTTTCGTTACTCATGATCAGTCCGAAGCAATGGCTTTATCTGATCGAATGCTTGTGATGGATTTAGGGAAAATTATTCAAGTCGGTACTCCAAGAGAGTTATATCAAAGTCCAACAAACCAATTTGTATATGGATTTTTAGGGTTATCGAACTTTATTAGGGTAGTGAGAGATAAAGAGAATGTATTCCCTGTGGGAGCTTCGAATTTACCTATTCCCTTTACTGATGATGCTAATGCTACAGAAAAAGAGGGCCTTTTAGCATCGCGTCCCAATGAGATAGATATTTCCCAACAAGAAGGAAGTGGAACGAAAGGTATCATCGAGAAACGGTTGTATATGACGTTTTGTATTGAGTATCATGTGAGACTTCATAATCAAGTTATAAGGGTTCATACGTCACACTCTAAAGTCTTTAAAGAGGGTTCTGCATGTTATGTTTCATTTAAGAATCCTAAATGGTACTCAATTGAATCAAAAGAGAGAGAAGAAGAGAGAGTGAGAAGACAAATCTATTAAAAATAAGAATGTTACGTGAGAAGTGGAGGCTGCAAATATTGCAGCCTCTTCCTTTACATCCGAAAAAATGAATAATGGTCTTCTTTTGCAAAACTAGGGACTTCCTCTTTTGAACCCTCGAAGGAGGGAATAAGAGAGTTCTCTCCAAATACAATATCAGGTGGATAATAGGTAGTTTCAATATCTCCATTTGGCTCTACATAGATAGTTTTTACATCAGGATAGTGTATTGCACAGCGAAAACGATTTGCGCAAAAATATGTAATTGTGTGTGCAATAGCTTCAGCTTCATTTATATGATAAGGGAATTCCCTTGAATGATAGACTGCGGGCATTAGTCTTACTATTGCACAAAGAGGGAAAAGATCAGTTCTCGATGCGTTTTTCTCAAATTCTTCTTTGTCTTCCTTGCAAAGAATTTTAATCTTTTCAATGTCAGCATCTATTGCTAATAAAAATTGATAAGGTACTACTCGTTTGAGGTTAATAAGTTGTTCAAGAACGATGTGAGGTAATTTTTCACTAGGGAACATCGATGAAACAACGTGATTCAGGTTGAGGACAAGCTGAGCTTTTTCCTCTATATACATGGACGTTCTTCTAAACCTCTTGTATCCATGGACTTCATTTCTACATTGAGTTGAATATGACATGTTTTTCTCCGCTTTTGTAAAATTATTACGTGACGCCTAGCCACTTTAGATAATGTAGCCGAAGATTTCGGAGAAGTAAAGGTAAAAGGCTTTAATTGTACGAGAGATATGTAAAAGGACTATTTTCTAAGCGAAATCAGAAAACTGTTGAAAAATATCTCTAGTTAAAAAGGGTAAAGCAGAGTTATATAGGAGCTTGTATTAAGCATCTGTTGGTGAATCTATCTAGTATTACTCTCTGGATAAAGGGTTAATATTTTCTTCAAGTAAGAGATATATTTTTTTCTAAAGGATTCAGGTCCAATAACTTCTACTGCATTTCCACATTGAATGAGGCGTAGTATGAGTTCTATTGAGTTTTCCACTTCCATTTTACACACAGTAATTCCATCTTCGTCTTTGCTATATCGAGGTGGGGTATGTGTGAGATTATGGAAAGAATTCATTGCTGATTTCTCTTTTAATTTTAAGGAGAGGGGGACAAAGTCGATACTATCGTATCCTGCATCATCTCTATGTTGTTGAAAAGGTTTTAAGTTATCTGGAATTGTATAGGTTTCATCGATTATTATTGCAATTGTAATAGTACTAATGTCTATAGTGATTATCTCGGCAGTATGGCGTAATCGTCCTGTTACACTAATAGGATTTCTTCCTGTCTCATCTTCTCTAAAGCCGATGAAGTAAGGGGCAAATTCTGTTTCAACATTACTGCTTCCAGAAGTATGATGAAGTTGTACCATCTTTCCTGAAACCCAGCTATCGATGAGGACTTCGAATACGGAGTTAAATTGTTTATTCTGTTCCTCTTTTTTCATCAATTCAGTATCAATAGACTCTGCAAGCCCAATAATGTTATCAGCAATTGAAGGGGCATATGATCTCATATTCATGGCAATCTTTTTCAATCCACTAGAAAGGTGAGGGCTTTGCAATTCACTATTACTTGCAAGGGCTCCTGCAGATAAGTTGAATGCAAGAGATTCATAGACACTTAATGAGATTGCTTCTTCACCTGGTTTCATATGAATTTTTATTAGATTGTTATCTTCATAAATATCGATATACTGTTTTAAGTCATCAATGTAACGACTGATTGTTGATCGGTGTACTCCTAACCTTCGTGCTATTTCAGATCTCCTTAGCCCTTCTGGGTGGCTATGTAGAAGAAGTTCTAATTGAGCTACTCTTTCCCCTTTCATTCAACTTCCTTTTCTGCACCAAAGTGCAACAATTTTTTCATAGTATAGCATGCTATTAGCTGTTAATACATTAAAAATGTTGCAATTTATTGCTTCTTATGGTTTGATGAGCTCATGGTAGAACAAATAATCCTCATAGAGACAAAACTCTCATATTTAGAAGATATGATAAAAACCCTTAACACCCTTGTTATTGAACAAGGGGCTAGAATAGAAAGATTAGAGGCGAAGAAAGAACAATTAGAAGAACAAGTTGCTTCTCTTCTCTCTAGTGGACAAGAAATGCCTCATAGCAGGCCACCTCATTATTAGAAAAGTTCTCTTTTCTTCCAAGTAGTAGTAGCAAAACAAAGAGCACTCTCTTCTCCATTTTCTTCAACTTTAACGATGTTGTGGTAAAGGGTAAATTCATCTGCATCCAAAGAATAATCAGCACCATATCCTGTATAGCTTAATAGAGGGTCATCTCTAAAAGCTTGTTTTAGATAGGAGATATCGACAAAGGATGGTTGATACATATCAAGAAGTGGAAATGGGAGAGTTGAGATCATCCACTGAAGATATACAACATTGTTTACATGAAAATTGCTATCAGTATGGTGGTACTGAATTTTTATCTTATTCTTCTCAACTACTTTATAATTTTCAGGGATAAATGAGAGCCGCTTTTTCATCGCAGGATCAACCTGCCTTTCCGATTTTCCTAATAAGTTGTTGTAACTATCATCTGGTTTCATGATTCTAAAGGTTTCACTATCAATGATGAGCCATAATGTCATTGATTCAAATAATAGATCATGAGAGGTTTCACTATATCCTCGACACCCTCTTGGGTAGTAGAGTCTATAGGGTAATTGAGGCCATGTTTCAACATCTATAGTAGTTGGCCATGAAGCCCATTTATAGATATTCATCTGAGTTCTAGTGACTACCCATGTTTTTTTCTCTTCTCTTAGTTGGGGAATCCCGATCCCTAAGTGAAAAGCATGCATTCCAGCTGCCTCTTGCATCATATTAAAATATGCTTCTAGGCGAGCAATATAGTAAGGGTCAACATCAATTGAATGTAAAAGAAAATTATGCTTAGCAATACCTTGTTCAATTATCATAATAGTTATTCTTCCTGCTTATTTTTATAAAATCTAAGTAGTGATCTTCCATAGGTTCTTTCATCAATTAAAGTAAGTGAACCGATAGAGTCTAACATAAGAGGTTTGTCCTCTTTTGGGTAGTGAATAATAAAAAGGCCATCAGGGGTAATAAGTTGTTTTTTATTAACAGCTTCAAGAATAGACATTTTATTTTTCATAGGAAAAGGAGGGTCTGCGTATACAATATCATAAGGAATTTTAGCGTTGGGGATGAATTTAAAGACATCGGACATAAATAGCGTAATTGGTGGATCTACTATTGAGATATTCTTTAGAATCGTTTCTCTTTTTATTCTATCCATTTCAACGATGTGTACTGGGTATGCTTCTCTTGAAGCCGCTTCAATTCCAATAAGGCCACTACCTGAAAAAAGGTCTAAAAAAGAAAGATGATACATATCCCCTAATATAGAGAACATAGATTCTCTCATTCTATCCATAGCAGGCCTAATTATCCCAGGAGGACAGGCAATTACTCTGCCGCGGTATTTTCCACTTGTTATTCTCATAATAGATATACTTTACGAAAGTGAAGAAAAAAAAGCAACCTAACCTATTCATTCTCCTCTTGTTGTGAGAAGTAGGGAGCTTCAAGAAGAACTTTTCTAATAGGAGCGTGTCTTAATTCGAGGAATCCTTCATCATCTTCGATTATCTGCTGTACTTCTTTTTTAACCGTTGCAAGAAGTTCAATATTACTTGTAAGAGAAGCAAATTTAAGTTTTAAAAATCCTGATTGTTTTGTTCCAACAACTTCTCCAGGGCCTCTAATCATTAAATCCTGTTCAGCAATATAGAACCCATCATTAGACTCTTTGAGTACTTTAAGGCGTTTCATTGCATCTTCTGAAAGAGGGGTTTCATACACTAAGAAACAATAGGATTGTAAAATAGATCTACCAACTCTTCCTCGAAGCTGATGGAGGGCAGAGAGGCCAAATCTTTCAGCATGTTCTATCACCATCACAGTAGCCTCAGGGATATCGAGCCCTACTTCAACAACACTCGTACTTACTACATACATTAATTCTTTATTACGGAATTTCCTTATGATTGAAATTTTCTCTTGTTCATCTAGTCTGCTATGGATCAGGGCGCTAGGTACATTTGGGTAGACTTCTTTTAGGTATTCAAACATCGTAGTGACGTCTCTAAGGGTAGACTCTCCCTTATCATCAATTCGGGGATAGACAAAGTATGCTTGATGGTTTCGTTCAAATTCAACTGAAACAGATTCATACATCCTTTTTCGGCTCTCGTTTGAGACTAAATAGGTTACTATAGGAATCCTTCCTACAGGCATCTCTCTAATAGTACTTATATTCATATCTCCAAAGACAGTAAGGGCAAGAGAGCGAGGAATAGGGGTAGCACTCATCATAAGAACATCTGGTGCTTTCCCTTTTGCTAATAGAGCTGTTCTTTGGACAACTCCAAAGCGATGTTGTTCATCTATAATAATATAGGCTAAATCTGCAAATTCTACTTCACTAGAGAAAAGGGCATGGGTACCGATTGCAATATCTATCTCATGATTTTTTAAAGCTTCTAAAAGGTATTTTCTTGCTTTGTTTTTTACCGAACCTGTAAAGAGGGCAATACGAACACCAAGGGGTTCTAAGTAGAGAGCCGCTTGTTCTGCATGCTGCCTTGCAAGGAGCTCGGTTGGAGCCATGAAAGCAACTTGTCCTTTCTTTGAAATTACATGAAGTGATGAGATCCACGCTACAAGAGTTTTTCCTGATCCCACATCTCCTTGAAGTATTCTATTCATGGTACTGTTAATTAAAAGCTCTTCTTTTATCTCTAATAAGACTTTTTCTTGATCTTTTGTAAGAGAAAAAGGAAATGAAGCAATGCATCTTTTTTCTAAGTCACTAAAGGTGATTGGTTGGGTCTCAACTACTTTTTCTATTCCTCTTTTTTTAATGATTGCAAGAAACAGATAGAAGAGTTCAGTAAAGGCGAGGGTAAGTTCTCCGGTTGCTATTTCATCTCTATTTTTTGGGTTGTGTATTTTATTAATTGCTTGATGAGTAGAAACAAGGTGGTATTTTTCAATAAGATACTCAGGAATCTCATTCTCTACCTTTTCGATAGTATTGAAAATGAAAGAGATGTGTTTCCTTATGAGGTTTTGACTTAGTCTCCCCGAGAGGGGGTAAATTGGTAATAACTTCCCGAATATTTCAATCTCTTCAATATCATCTTTAAGAGGGATCATCTCAAACTGAGAACTTTGTAATTCATTATAATGATGAGTAAATTGTCCGTAGAGGTAAAATTTACTTTTCACGCGAAGTACTTTTTCTAGAAAGTTTCTATTAAAGCAAAGTAAGGATGCCCGAGCATCTCCTTCTCCACTTATATCTTTAATGATAACTTTTAAGGTTCTTTTTCGATTCATTCCAAAATAAGAATGGCTAACTACCTCAACAATCGTGTTGGCATAGGAGCCGTCGGGAACGAGGGCGAGTGGCATAATAGAGGTTCTGTCTTCATAGTCTCTTGGGACAAGTTGAAGTAAGTCCCCAAAAGTCTTTACTCCCAGATTATTGTATGCTTCACCAATCTGTTTCCCTACTCCAGCGAGGGTGCTTACTGGAGTGTTGAGGTTTCTTAGGTACACTAGATTCCCCTATATTGGGAGTTTATAGAGGAATTCAACCCCTAATCGGACAAGTTGCATAAGGATGAAGTATGTTCCGACACATAATCCTAATGAGGTAAAAAGAAGAGTACGGTCAGAAATTTCTTTTCCCCCGAAGACAAAACTATGAACAGTATCGAGAACTTTTCCCAACCATTGATTTAGCATTGTTATATATTGAATTGAATTCGGAGTCTTTTTATAGGCGAGCACGAGTCGGACAATGAGCAATACAATAA
>SABI01000517.1 GCA_009929055.1 Spirochaetia bacterium
ACCCAAATCTCTCGTAGAATGTTCCGTGTAACTGAAACACAAGAAGCTATTGACCACGCTGGTCGTGCTTCTGAATACGCATATCAGGCTTCTAAGGCTCTTAAGTCTTTAGCTCGTGATATGGAAAAGACTTTACACGATGGAACTGGTAACTCTGGTGCTTCTGGCACAGCTCGTGAGTTAAAAGGTGTCCGTGCTGCTATTACAACTAACGTTGTGACTGCTGCTACTGGTTCTACTACTGCTGCTCTTTCAACTACAAACCTTAACTTATTGTTAAGAACTATCTGGACTGCTGGTGGAACTCCGAATGCTATCTATGTAAATGGTTCACAGAAAGAAGCTATCTCTGCTTTCTCTACTCCAATTACTAGAAACATTGATGCCGCTTCTAAGAGATACACAGCTGTTGTAAATGTCTACGACTCTGCATATGGTCCTTTGGATATTATCCTTGACCGTTATTGCACAACTTCTGAATTACTTGCTTTACAGGAAGACCAATTCAAAGTTGCTTACTTACGCCCTGTTATGACAACTGAGTTGCCAAACAATGGCGGTGGTAAGAAAGGAAAAGTTGAGGCAGAATACACATTACAATATGGTAATGAAGCTGCTAGTGGTAAATTAACTAACTTAGCCTAACCGCTGATTTAGATACAATGTTAAGTAATTAATATTGCTTTACTTGGGTGGGTTTTAAACTCCCTAACCTAAGTAGAGTTTAGAAGCAATATGAAAAAAGAAGAAAAAAAACCTGAAATGACAACTGTCTATAAGGTGAAGAAACTAAAAGTTAAAGGCTCTAATAATTTACAGCCAATGTATAATGAAGAAATTGCTGAATGGTTATTAAATGACCCTGACCCTAATGCTACACTTGATAAGATTAAGAAAGAGGGACAACGGAAATCAAGACTCTCAAAAGACAATCCACTAAAGCTGATGAAGGAAGAAATGAATGACGAGGAGTATATCAACTTTTGGAAAGACGTGAGCGATTTGAGAAAGTATTACGCCATTGAGTATTTCAAGAAAGGAAAGAAGGTAAAAAAGTCTGACTTTCCGAACCTCTACTGCCTGCCACAATTCATCTACAATCACAACTACAAGTATTGGAAGAAATTGATAACGGAAAAACGATTCCTAGAACACCCTGAATTCCTGATTGTCGATGTCGATGACATTGAAGAAAATAAGCCTAAAGATAATCCTAAAACAAAATGAAGATATTCATACTTCCAATGGCTAATGAAGGTTGCACTCACTACCGCATTAATAAGATTTATAAAGCAATGGGTGACCCTGAAATAATATTCTTTCAAGATAAAGACTTAGAAAGTCCAGAAGCTCTTACATATTTAGAAGAATGCGATTATGTTCTTTGTAGACAATATCACGATAAGGTTATTCAGAAAGTATTAGACCCATTATTCAGTTTACCTGACTCTAAAAGAAAAAAACCACTAAAGGTAATACTTGATATGGATGATGATGTATTTAACATTGACCCATATAG
>SABI01000518.1 GCA_009929055.1 Spirochaetia bacterium
ACACCAATAACCTCCTTAAACTCGACATCATAAAGAGGTGCTCCCATCCACACAGAAGAGTCTGTTCCATAAGTGGAGAAAATCAGCCCCTCCTCCTTCAGATCCTCCTGTATCTGGACATTAATAATTTTACTTTTGCCACTTCTTCTGACATAGTCTGTCAAAGAGCCATAAAGTTGCTCTGTAAAGCCGTCTTCTACAGCATCATACTCATCTTTAAAAAATGGATACGAGTACTCCTCCCTCTCTTTATTGTAAAGTGCAATGTAAAAATTTTCTGCAGATATTATTTTGCTTAGCTCATTATGTACATCTTTAAGAAAAGTTTTAAGATCAGTCTTTATCAGTGAGCACTTTGATATATTCAGAATCGCCTCCTGAACCTCCCTCTTTTGAACAGAATGTGTCAAATCCCTGACTACCCCTCCAACTCCGTATTTACCTGATTCTAGCCTTACCGGGAATTTTGTTGCCTCATACATTTTTGTCCCGAATTTCTCCTCAACAGTCAATGTGACTAATTCTGACAGCACCTGATTATCAGAGATTAAAATATCATCAAGATCCTCTCCTTCAAGTAATTGGAAGTCTGTTTTTCCAATGACTTCATCTGCACTCCTCCCAAAAAACTCAAGTAAAGAATCATTCACCTCAATATATCTGAATAAATCATCTTTAATATACATCATATCCCTACTGGCATTGAAGAATGAGGTTTTTCGCTCCTCTGCCTCTTTGTACTTGACAATGCTCTCGCGTCTTTCAACATTTGTGAGCATTATCAATCCAAGCATAAGTGTGCCAAAGGGGTATACTGCCAGAACGACCGGAGAAATATTAACAAGTGTATCAAGCCTTATCTCTTTAGGTAAAAAGATGGTACATCCCAACATAATAAGATGTGTAAGCATCCCCACAGAGTATAACTCCCAGTTTTTTCTCTTTTTGTACCAGTTTGGCCTGAGGGCCCCCCATAAAATCCCCGTTGTCCCTGATGTGAGAATAGTAGCAACACCCATTACAATCCCATCCCCTGCCATATATATTCTGTACATAGCAGTGAAGGCCATCGCTATAATTGTGGGAATAGGTCCTATAATAAGACCGGAAACAGAGAGAAGAATGGTTCTTGAATCAAAAACCAATCCGGGCTGAAGAGTCCATTCAGACATCATCAGGATAATGCCGATAATGCCTATTGCAAACCCCATAAATATCTCCTTAACCCCTTTGTAGTGACTAACTGGCCTAAAGCCAAAGAGATAGTGCAATAAGGAGAGTGCAAGAAGAATTGCGATATTTTGAATAACTCCCAGCAGCATAGAATTAATCTTAATTAACAAATATAACTAATTCCATGATACCGGGAGCATTTTTAACAGATTAATAAACACCTCTCTCTACATAATTGGTATGCAATAATTCATGAGAGATATGGCCCAGTGGTTTCTTGAGAAAATCTTCATAAAGTTCCTTAATAGCAGGGTTATCATGGGACTTTCTTATTGGTTTAATT
>SABI01000519.1 GCA_009929055.1 Spirochaetia bacterium
ACCAAGAACTCCTGCCAATGTTACACGTCCTCTCTCCCCTCCTGACTTAGCCAAGAATTGCTCAGCGGTTACTCCGTCATTCAGAACAAACACGTCAATTTTTTCTCTCACGTCACCAGATTTCAAAACGGTAAAGCCGTTAATCAATACAGATATATCAACACCAAACTTTCTCAAATAGCTATTTGTAATACCTTCGATTATTTTAATTGATTTGTTAGCAAGATAAGTAGAAAAACCGCTTTTACCCATATTAAACTGCCAAAACTTAATTGTCTCCATCTCTTCGCTGATTGGTAAGAGCTGTTTAGTCAGCTTCTCTATCTCGGTATCACATTCCCCGATACGCTGGTTGAGACTGTTTAACAATTTGTCGTCTTTCTTGCGTTTCTTGATAGCTTTCTTATCATTCTCCCATTTAGCTATCTTTTCACGAAGGTCGGAACGGTCTTGAGTTTTGTTCTTTATCTTGCGTTCATAACCATATTTCTCCTCTTCAATCTCTCCAACAAGTTCTTCGGCTCTTTCAGCTTCTGCTATTTTATCTTTCAGCTTTTTCATCTTTTTATTTTTGATGTCCAGCTTCTTCTCCGCAGCGGCAATTGCCGTGTCGGCTTCCTTCAAAGCTCCTTTTGCTTCTTCAACCGACAATTCCAACTCTGACTCATTGATGAACTCATGTTTACATTTAGGACAAGTTATGGTTTCATTCAACTCTGCTTGTATTTTTCTTCTTATAGCTTTGGTTTCAGTTACTTCTTCATCAAGCTCATCAATTTCTTCTTTGAGTTTTTTTCGGTCTTTTTTGAGCTGGGAAGTGTCTTCAACTGTAATAGCTTTGATTTGCTCTTCTCTGGTCTTTACCTCTTTATTCCATTTTTTCAAGTTACCGTCAATTTCAACAATCTCTTCTTCAGCTTCACTTATCTTCTCGGATAGCTCGTTCAACTCTTCTTCGGTATTATCATTAGCAAGCACTTCTTCTCTTTGCTCCACCAATAGCTCCTTCTTATCTGATAACTTACCTATCTCATCATCAATATCCTTGTATTCAGCATTCTTTTCTTTGTAACGCAAATCAAGTTCTTCAATGACTGGGTTAATCATATCAGCAGAAGTGATACGGTTCATGATTTCCTTTTTCTCTCCATCGCTCGCTGTGAAGAATGTGTACCGATTATCTTGACTGATTATGAAATACCTTAACAAGTCCTCACGACTTATTCCAATAAGCTCAAGAACTCTTTTATTTGCTTCATTTACCGATACAACTTGTTTATTCAACTTGTCGTTTTCCCATATTTCAATTTTAACTGGTTTGTTGCTACGAAAAAACTGACGACTGATACGGAGCTTCATTTTCAATACAGGATTGTAAAGATGAAATACAATTTTACATTCTTCCTCATCCCTATTAATGAAACTATCTTTCTTGATAGCTCGTAAGCTCTCATTGGTAAGAGCTATACAGATTGCCTCAAACAATGTCGTCTTTCCCGCACCATTATTTTCTAAA
>SABI01000114.1 GCA_009929055.1 Spirochaetia bacterium
GCTCTATATAATATGATGCTCTATGAAAGAATTGAAAAATTAAAAAATCATAATCAATCTCATTATTATCCTCTATATAAAACAGAACTAGACTATATAAAAGAATTTGAGTGGTTAAAAGAGGCAGATTCTATCGCTCTCTATCAAAGTAGTAGAAATTTGATAAAAAACTTCTCAGTTTACACAAATTCTTTAAAGAAAATAAAAAAAGGGAAAGAGATTTCATTACCCCAATATAAGAAAAAAAAGAAACATAATACCTACAAAACCCTATTTACAAATAATAACATCACAATAGACTTTCAAAACAAAAAGATAAAATTACCCAAATTAGGATTTGTCTCTTTTCGAGATAAAAGAAAAAAAGGGTTTGGAACTATTATTTCAGTAACGGTAACGAGAAATTCAACAGGAAAGTATTTTTCATCAATTTTATTTGTAAATGATAAAGTAATTGTACCCAAAAAAAAGGTTAAAGATCCAAAAAAAGTAATAGGACTCGATATGTCCTTACAAAATTTTTATGTAGACAATGAAGGGGATTCTCCTAAATTTGTGAGAAACACTCTCCGCTACGAAAAAAGACTAACAAAGGCTCAAAGGAGGTTGAGCAAAAAACAATCTAAATCAAAAAACTGGATAAAAGCAAAGGACAAAGTTTCTATTATCTATGAGAAGATAGCCAATTCTCGTGCATATTTTAATCAAAACCTAGTCTATTATTTAGTACAAAACTACGATGCTATCTGCATCGAGTCCCTAAACCTCGTAGAGATGGGTCAAACAAAAAAAATTGGCAAATCGGTACAAGATGTAGCTTATTATAAATTTATTGAAAAGTTAATTCAAAAAGCTGAAGATTACGGGACACACATAATACAAGTAAACCGTTATTTTGCTAGTTCTAAAATATGTAGTGTGTGTGGATATAAATATTCTGAATTGCAGCTAGAAGAGAGGATGTGGAGATGTCCTACCTGTGAGACTATTCATAATCGAGATGTAAATGCAGGAATTAATTTAAGAAATTATGGATTAAAAAAACTGGGGTTGTTGTAATCCTTAGAGCCTGCGGAGTAGGTGTAAGACATAGTTATTATGCATTCTACAGTGAAACAGGAAACTGATGGGCTATGTAAAAAATAGGGAAGTATCTTGACACTAAAGTAGTGTCGTGGTAGGGTACTTTGACCTCTTTATCCACTACGAGTGGATCATATAGTCCGTAAGGAGGAACTATGCGTAAATATGAATTAACCGTCATTCTTGATGCAAATGAAGAGATGACAACGAAAGGTCTTGAATTAGTTGAAAAAGAGTTTTCAACTCATCAAGTAGAAATTATCAAACACGATGACATGGGTACACGTACTCTAGCTTATCCCATCAAAAAACAAGACAAAGGCCATTACCACTATTATGAACTTAGTGCTGACCCATCTGTTATCGATGGATTAAGTGCTTCATATAGATTAATGCAACCTATTATGAAGTTCTTGTTCGTTCTAAAAGACAAATAAGTCTAATAACTGGAGAAGAATTGTATGGCAACTGATATCAATAGCGTAGTGCTTGTTGGACGTCTCACTCGAGATATTGAACTCACAGACTTTGGCAATGATAGAACATTAGGTAAATTTTCACTCGCAGTAAATCGCGTTAAGGGGTCAGGCGATCAGAGAGAAGATGAAGTTAGTTTCTTTAATGTCTCAGCATGGGGTAAATATTTGCACTATATTGAGAGGTCTCTTACAAAAGGTACCCAAGTGTGTATAAACGGCGAATTACGCCAAAACCGCTGGGAACAAGATGGACAAGCCCGTCAGCGTGTTGAAATTGTTGCAAATTCAATTCAATTATTAAGTAGCAGTAGTGGTGCATCTAATGCACCATCAAATCAATCAGATAATCGTTCATATAGCCAAAACAAGCCTTCAAAACCTGCAGCTACAGGAGAAAGAGCTAGAGGAAATAATTCCTACAACAATGCTCCTTCCTTTCCAGGGCCTGAACAATTTGATGATGACATTCCATTTTAAACAATTGATGAGGAGTAATAACTATCATGCGAGATGATCAAGATAATTCAAGAAATTATGACAAAGACGATAGAGATCGAAACAGTTCTGCAACTCGTGATCGAGGAGATCGTCGTTTTTCTTCAAAAAGAGGAACTTTTAAGAAAAAAGTTTGCAAATTCTGTACACAGAATCTTTCAGCCGATTATAAAAACCCAGATATGTTAAGAAGATATGTAACCGAAAGAGGTAAAATACTTCCTAGCAGAATAACTGGAAACTGTGCAAAACATCAAAGAGCTCTTACTACAGAAATAAAAAGAGCACGAGTATTAGCATACCTTCCTTTCGACAGAAAGTAGGAAAGTATGCTAAGCCCTAGGAGTAATGAAACACTAAGATATGTTGTAATTCCAACGCTAATTGCTATTGTACTCTATTGGATTACTTCATCATCATTTTTATCAGTGATAGTGTTATTATTAGCTTCTAAAAAGGCTGAAGCTGTATCAAAATCAAAAGAAATGGTGCCGATTATTATAGTGATACTATTTGTAATAGGATATCATTATATACAGCTTCAAGAACTACTAGAACAAAGGAAAGCTATTGGTTTATTTATAATAGGATTATATTTACCAATTTCAACCCTTGTTGCAGGTAGTGTGTGGATTGCAACAGAAAGAGAAAGGATGCTATATAGGTTACTTTATGCCTCCTTCTTTGCAACTGTTGTAGGATTTTTTATAGTATTATGGCTTAGTGGTACAAGTGCTTCTGCTCTCTACACCAAAGAGGTGTATATGAGTTTGATAACTTCATTAGTTACATTTGTAATGAATAATCAATTACCGATGAATGATATGAATGAATTAGGAAAGGTAGTTATATCTGTAATTACTAATTTTGGACTTACACTCTTTATTGCACAATTTGGAGTTGCCGTCTTCATTAGCGATATGATTATACACCGTTATTCTATAGAATATCAGAATAGACTAATGAGATTAAGTGTACCACACGAAGCAATTTGGTTTTTGCTTGCAGGAATGAGTGCAATATTATTTACGTTTTTGGTAGAAATAAAACTCC
This sequence comes from Spirochaetia bacterium, assembly GCA_009929055.1. GTDB lineage: Bacteria > Spirochaetota > Spirochaetia > Sphaerochaetales > Sphaerochaetaceae > SABI01. The sequence continues at coordinate 3,111 of SABI01000114.1, forward strand.
TAGAGAGTATAGCCTATAACGTTTCAACTGTGGTAGCTCTGCTTTATGCAGTTCAAGGAATTTCAATAGCATCAAACTATTTGGTAAAAAAATTCCCCCATATGAAACCGAGTAGAATATTTTTTCTTAGTGGAGCATTTATGATTTTACCAGGAGCTAATATAATATTCATTATTGGCTTCCCTTTATTAGGGATAAGTGAGACATGGATCACATATAGAAAGAACGAGTAAGGAGAAAAACTTATGAAAATTATATTAAACCAAGATATACAAAATCTAGGTGAAGAAGGGGATATTTTAGAAGTAAAAAACGGGTACGCCCGTAACTATCTACTCCCTAAAAACATTGCTGTATTATTTAATAAAACAAATCAAGCATTATTTGCTGGAAGAGCAGCAGCAATTGAAAAAAGAAAACAAGAAAAAAGAAAAGCTGCCTCATCTGTGAGAGATCAACTTAATGACCTTACCCTTAATTTAGTTGTCTCTGCTGGAGAAAGCGGGAAACTCTTTGGCTCTGTTACTAGTACAATGGTACAAGAAGCCCTTGCAAAACATGATCTTACTATTGAGAAAAAGAGAATTGAAGTTGCTTCTCATGAAATTAAAAACGTTGGAAACTATTCAGTAAAAATTCGTCTATACGAAGGTGAATCTGCAATAGTAAAACTCATTGTAAAAAGTGAAGAAGATGTAAAAAAAGAAGCCGCAGAAAAAGTTGCAGCAGAAGCTAAAGCAGCAAAAGAAGCTGAAAAAGCAGCCAAGGCAGCTGCTGAAGTAGCTAAAACAGAACCTGAGGTATAAGTAGTACATGATGGCATCTACTTACAGTGGAGGTAAAGTCCCCCCACATAATGAAGACGCTGAAAAGGCAGTACTTGGAGCTATATTATTAAGCTCCGATGCCTTTAATGAGATTATAATGACCCTTCGAAAAGAGGATTTTTATTTACCATCTCATAAAGCTCTTTATGATGCCATTATATCTTTTCATCAAGAACATAGTGGTCAGATTATAGATTTGATCACTATGAGTGAATTTCTAAAAAAAACCGACCTCTTAGAATTATGTGGAGGAATGGGCTATTTAGCCTCCCTCACAAGCAATGTCCCAACAACAACAAACGCCATCTACTATGCAGATATTGTTCGCTCTTTATCTTTAAGACGAGCACTTATAACATTTAGTGGAACACTCTACGAATCAATATTTGATGAATCTAAAGAAGTATCTCTTCTTCTCGACGAAGGAGAGAGAGTACTTAGTGACCTTCAAAATTCAACTTCTAGTTTTGCCGATAATTATGAAGATGCATCAGTTCTTGTAAAATCTACTGTAGACGTCGTTATGGAAAGATTGAAACATGGTAACACTAGAGGAGTAAAAACAGGCTTTGCCCAACTCGATGATATGACCGGGGGCTTCCAGCCTAGTGAATTTATCGTTATAGGAGCTCGTCCCTCAGTAGGTAAAACAGCCTTTGCTATCTCATTAGCAATAGACATCGCTATACATAGAAAAATACCTACAGGATTCTTTTCAGCTGAAATGACAAGTATGGCAATCATGGAGAGAATTTTAGCTGCTGAAGCTAGAGTCGATTCTAAAAGGATACGTTCTGCCATCTTAAGAACTCAAGATACCACCTCTATTGTCGATGCTGCTGGGAAAATTTATGAAGGAAAACTTTATATACAAGATACCCCACATATCAAATTATTTGATTTAAGAAGCCAAGCAAGACGAATGAAAAGAGAAAAAGATATAAAAATCTTATTCATAGACTACATCAGTCTAATAAATCCAGAGTCTCAAGCAAACGTTCCTCGGCATGAACAAGTGGCTGAGATATCAAGATCTTTAAAATCACTTGCACGAGAACTCGACATACCAATTGTAGCCCTTTCTCAAGTATCTCGAGATGCAGAAGGGAAAGAACCGAACCTCGCTAATTTAAGAGAATCAGGATCAGTAGAACAAGATGCGGATGTGGTTATTCTTCTTCATAGAGATCGATTGGTGGATCCTGAAAATAAAGAGAACCAAAAACAAAATGAACCAGTTATTATGTTAAATGGATTTGCAGTCCAAGAAACAAAAGTTATATTAGCTAAACAACGTAATGGTGAAACTGGGACAATTAGAATGGGCTTTCAAAGACAACTTGTTAAGTTTGTAGAATTAGAAAAGAATTAAGAAAACAAAAAACGTGCATCACTAAATAAAACAAAAAGCATCAGTAACCCCAATATTCCAACCCCTAACATTTGAAAGCGGAGATAGAGCTTAGGAGAAAATGTTTTATTTCTAATTAACTCAATGATACTTAATAAAACTGACCCACCATCTAACCCTGGTAAAGGCAGGAGGTTAGCAATACCAAGAGAAATACTTATCATGGCTAACAACTGTAAAAAAGTTCTTGCACCAGAATTAGACATTTGTCCAATGATATAAGAAATACGAATAGGTCCAGCAAGAGAATCAGAAACAGAAAATTTACCAGTTATCAACTGACCAAAAAGACGGTACGTCTCCTTAATTGATCTAAACGTCTCTTTAAAAGCTAACCCAATTGCTTTAAAAAAAGATTCCCCTTTAAACAACACTACGTTAGCGTCATAACGAATATTACTTACTACATTCCCTTCATTGTCTTTTTGTGGAGAATAAGAGAGAGCCCTTTTTCCCCCATCACTAGTAACTAATTCCATAGAAACAAAAGAGGGACTTTTAATAAGTTCATTAATGACATCTAAAGTATAATTAACCTCCACTCCATTCACCTTAATAATGGTGTCACCAGGGGCTAATCCTGCAATATGTTCAGGAGTAATAGGAGCAACCTCTCCAATTATTGGTATTTGAGCACTCGTAACTCCTACTATATAACGATCCATCTCTTTATCATGATAAGGGGTAAGGGCCAGTTTAATTATTTTATTATTACGCAATACTTCAACTAATAGTGGAGACTTATTATACGAAGAGTTCACAACTTCACTAATATGAGAAAAATAGGTAATTTCTTTTCCATCAATAGAAATAATAGTATCTCCACTAAGAAAACCAGAATCTTTGGCACTTGAAATAGGCTGAGGATAAATTTGAGGATAATCAGTAGTTAAAAGAATAGTAGGAGGAGCTCCTGAGTCATAGTAATTCACCATAAAAAACGGGATAAATAATAAAAAAGCGAAAAGTAAATTAACAAAAGGACCACCAATATAGGTAATAATTCTTTTTAATGGATGAGCCTTAAATAAAGACCCTTTTTGAGAATCTGTAAAAGACCTGTAATTTTTATCAACAGCTTCAATTAAATCCTCACCACCTTTTAACTTACAATAGCCTCCTAGGATAAATATGTTAATTCGGTATTCAACACCATTTCTATACCACTTTTTAATAGCCTTTCCCCAACCTATAGCAAATACCTCCACATCAATATGAGCGATACGAGCCCCAATAAAATGGCCAGTTTCATGTATGGTAATCATAAAAGCAATAGATGCGAACCCAATAAGAAAGGAGACCAAACTATTCAATTCAAAACCACCTAGATAATATATTTTTTGTAAAAGTTCTTACCCTTTCATCAATCACATAAATGGAATCTATAGTTGAGGCCCCTTTACTCCAATCTTCTTGTAATACTTGATGAACTACTTTAGAAATATGATGAAAAGGAATACGCCCACCCATGAAAGCTTCAACTGCAACTTCATTTGCCCCATTAAAAGCGATGGGATATCCTCCCTTCATTTTTGCACATCGAAACGCATCATTTAATAAAGGAAAACTTTTTCCATCAAAAGAATCAAAAGTCAGAGATAAGGAGGAGAAGTCTAATGGAGTAACAATATCATGTAATTCAATATGTCCATTATTAAGGGCATTCATAATAGGAAGAGCCATATCAGGAGGAGATAGTTGAGCATATACTGCCCCATTATTCATCCTAATAAGAGAGTGAACAACAGATTGAGGATGAATTACAACCTCTATCTTTTCAACATCCATATTAAATAGATAAGAAGCTTCAATTACTTCCAGCCCCTTATTAGCTAAAGTAGCAGAATCAATAGTTATTTTAGCCCCCATCTTCCACGTAGGATGCTTTAAAGCATCTTTTAAAGTAACTGACTCTAACTCAATCTCACTATGATTTCTAAATGGACCACCACTAGCAGTTATCACGAGAGAGGAAACAGAATCAATACCATAAGCTCCTATTAAAGATTCTAGTGTTGAATGTTCTGAGTCTACCGGGAAAATTGAAACTCCCATCTCTTTCGCATAATCAAATAAGAGAGAGCCTCCCATGACAATGCTCTCTTTGTTAGCAAGGGCTATATCTTTATGAGAGGCAATACATGTAAAAGTTGGGAGTAAACCGCTCGAACCACTTATCGCATTTAGAACAATGTCACAATCAACGTTTCTTATCATATCAAGAAGACCTGCCTCATGTGCCCAATAAGTTTTCCCTCTAACTTGAGAATCAAGAGTATCATCTCCAGATAAACATATATGTGAGACATTAAGAATATGAGCAAAAGAGATTAAACTATCAATATTATTATGTGCTGAAATAGCAACAACTTCGAAGGAATCACGATGTTTTAGTAACATATTTAAGGCTGTTGTTCCAATTGAACCAGAACAACCTAAAATCATTACACGTTTTTTCTTCATGTGATTATTTCCTTTTATATGAAATAGGTAATAAGAATATAGTAAAAAGGGACACTCAACAAAAGGGAATCAATAGAATCGAGTAACCCACCCCTACCCATAATTAAAGTACCAGAGTCTTTTATTTTAGCACTACGCTTAAAAGTTGATTCAACTAAATCTCCAATATCTTGTTTTTTTATTCCAGCAATT
>SABI01000520.1 GCA_009929055.1 Spirochaetia bacterium
ACAATATGCGGATATCGACAAGTGGTAAGTCAGGAGCCTTAAAATGTGTTTAGGACAAGCACAGACAGCTATTTTTAAAGCCATGCTCCCTATCGTGAGTTCGATTCTCACTATCCGCTTTAATTAGAAGACAATGACAAGACACATACAGCAATTATTAAAGAAGTAAACATTTAATTTACATAACCTAACTGTGTCTGGTCCTGAAAAAATAAAGATTTTGAAGGAGATTTACTTATGTCATTTATTAATGAAATTAGCAAAACAATTGGTGAAGATTACAACGAATCTATTACTGAAAACGGCGCTGTTGGCTATGCAACTACTCAGCGACCTCTGCTCGACCTTAATTTTAAGGTTTCATCTTACAGAAATGTAGAAAACGAAGCCGATATCATCAGAGAATTTATGCCTGCTTATGCAGACAATAAGATTCTTGCTTTACGCTGGTTGTTCTTTGTTCGTGATGCTCGTGAAGGTCTTGGTGAAAGACGGTACTTCCGTGTAATCATGAAAGAACTTGCGAGAATTGATTCAGATACCATCAAGAAGCTTCTTCCTCTCTTTGCAGAGTATGGCAGATATGATGACCTTGTAATGCTTATTGACAGTAATGTTGGTACAGCAGTAAGAGACATTATTATGTACACTATTACAGATGATTTGAAGAATATGAAGAACAACAAACCCATTTCGCTTCTTGCAAAGTGGTTACCCTCTGAAAACACTTCATCTGCTGAAACTGTAAGACTTGCAAAAAGTGTAATTAGTAAGCTTGGAGTTACTCCTAAGAGATATCGTAAGATATTATCTGCTCTTAGAGGTTATCTGAAGATAGTTGAAAAGTCTATGTCTGCAAAAGAATGGTCTGAAATCAATTATGAAGCAGTTCCTTCTCGTGCAAATCTTATTTATAATGATGCTTTTCTCAGAAACGATGAATCTCGCCGCAGAGAGTTCCTTGGAAAAGTAAAGAGTGGTGAAGCAAAGATTAATGCTGGTGTGCTTTATCCTCACGATATTGTACGCAAGTACAGAAGCAAGCGTAATAGCTGGTATTCTTACTCAGCACTGTCTGTTGACAACACTCTTGAAGCACTCTGGAAAGCTCTTCCTGATACTGTGAACGGCAATAGCAATACTATTGTTGTTGCAGATGGCTCTGGAAGTATGAGCAGTACCATCGGCAATACTGATGTACAAGCTCATGATGTTGCAGATGCTCTTGCAATCTACTTTGCTGAAAGATGCAGTGGTGAGTTCAAGAACAAGTACATCACTTTCAGTAGCAGACCTCAGCTTGTTAGTCTGAATGGTGATACTCTTGCAGACAATCTCTGCATTGCAAGCTCACACAATGAGTGTTCCAACACCAACATTGAAGCTGTATTCAATCTTATTCTTACTATTGCTATTCGTAATAAGATGACTCAGGAAGAAATTCCTCAGAACATTCTTATCATTAGCGATATGGAATTTGATTCTGCAACTTCTGCTGATTACTATAATAGAG
>SABI01000521.1 GCA_009929055.1 Spirochaetia bacterium
ATTTTACTCCACCTAATTTACCACGGACTCAACCCTCTTCTTACGGGTTCCGTTCGTTTGTTTAACCTTACGTGAATGTTAGTTCTATTCTGCTCCATGGCTATAATATGAAATTGACATCTTTCCGGATATAGGAGTTTATACCACTCGTTTAACACAAAGTTCACAAGATAATCCTTAATTTCTGTATCTATACCTGTAGTTTGAATGGTGCTGAAATTAGCTTCAGTAGGTATAGTTAAAATATAAGACTCTTGCGAAGTAGCCATTTCAGAGGTAGGTGGAAGTGACTCCACTAAAGATCCTAAAGCTGACTCTAAAAAAGAGTAGATAAGCTCTGAGTCTTCCGAAGAGATGGCTAGTTTAGATGCCACCAATTCGTTAGACAGAGAAAGCATATCGGAAAACTGATAAGAGAGCAGCTTTGCTTTGTAGAATATACCGGATTTTACAATAGTTGATATCATGATGTTGGTTTTTTTCGTTTTGCCATTCTTGTGACTATATCCCTTTCACTTTCCATGGAAAGCTCAAAGTAGGTCTTAGCTATGTTGGGAGCTACGTCGCTTAACCATTCTCCGATAACTCGATTCACCATAAACTTAAAGATAGAACCTTTAATTAAAGGCGATTGATTCTCGTCAAAGTTTGCAGGAGCTGTAATTGAGAAAGAGAATGTTCCCGTTCCGAATGAGTAATTTACGGAAGCCGTTTTATTGATAAGGTCACACATTCTCTCCGCTGCACTCTGGGCGAAAGGAGTTAATACGTCGTCCTCGTCCTGACTTGCCTGAAGAGTGGTGGCTAATTGAATAGCATCCCCTTCTTTCATAGCTTTTCCTTTGTAGTAGAGTCTTTTCCTTGCCTGAGTTAAAACCTCGCTTAATGTTATACTTATTGATATGTTCATTTTGTTCTGGAATTTAAGAATAGTTTTACGTTACCTAGACAATTTGCGGCAGCTTCCTGAAATTGCTTTGGGTCATTTTTAGTAATAAGCAACCAATCCGAAACAACTAAGTTAAGAATTAGGTCACTTAAATTTGATGTCAACGCTGGAACTATTCCTGTGTTGAAGTTTGCCGGCTCCTGTACGGTAATTACATTATTAGAGTAAGTAGGTTGAAATCTTGAAATCTCTCCCATAATCTTGTTAATGTTTTTATTATACAGAACATCTATAGAGGAAGATTCATCCTCTGTTACTGCCATATCCATCATTTTAGCGAATTTACCGTATATGGCGGTAATGTTCCTGATTTCTGATAGAATGGTTTCTTTGTTTAACGTTATATTTTGTGTCATTAGAACTTATAATTTATTCCTATTTCTATTCCTTTTTTAGCGAGATCTGTTTGGTATTGGATATCTACCCCCAAATCATAGTAATAAACTCCTCCACCCGCCCCAAAGTAACCCAAAGTAGAGTATGATCCTCTTATGTATGGCGTGAATATTTTCTTTTTAGAGATAGTTGTCACTTTCTGAATTGGGATGAATTTATAAT
>SABI01000522.1 GCA_009929055.1 Spirochaetia bacterium
GTACTTAAAGAATATACAGATAAGACTTTTGCAATGTATTGGTGGAAAGATAATAATGAGTAAATGAAGCAATCTTTGATATATGGATTAAATAGGACAAAACTTCCTATTATTGCAGCAGAAGTAAAGAATAAACACCTCTGCTTTATTTTAGACACTGGAAGCACATGTAGCTTAATTGATAGTAATGTAGTAGAATATTTCAAGGATATAGTAGAATCTATTGGGGACTATAGCATCAATGGAATAGATGGAACTATGCACAAGGTAGATGTGATTACTCTACCTTTCACTTTTGAAGGTCTGACATATAAGCCTAAGTTCTGTGTAAAGTCTCTACTGGATGCTTTTAAAGGTATTGAAATAGAGAGTGGAATACAAGTACATGGTTTACTTGGCACAGACTTTATGTTAGAAAATAAATGGATTATAGATTTTAACAACTTAGAATTAAGACATGATTGAAGGTATAGCAATACTTGCTATAGGAGCTGCAATACTTCTATATGCAGAGATGAAATCTAATAGGAAAATCATAGAGCAACAAGACTATAGGATAAGACATCTCACTGGTAATCTTAATGAGGAAGATGAGAGGGAAAATTAACAGCTCAGGGATGATTATCACTTTGACAAAATAATTAGGCAGATAAAATCAGCAGATGAATATGCAGAGTTTATTCCAGATGATATAGTTGAAGAACAAGCAAAGGATAAGTTCAAAAAGCTGTATGGATATGACTATAAGAAACGATGAAATAGAAGTATTTATTCAAGTAAAAGGTTTAGGCTTTACATTCCTTCTGGACAAAAGGATGAAACACAATTTGATTAGCCCTACTTTCTTAGCTTTCTTCAAGATAGATAAGCAGAGGGATTCTCTGTTGAATAATGGTATAGAAGCAGTAAGTACAAAACCTGAATATAATAACTCCCTTCCTTTTCTTCCTGCTTATGTAGATAGTATTTCACTGGAAGATACATTCCATTATGTTGGGAAGAAAGTTATTTGGTGCAGTGATAACAAGTTTAGAGAGTGTAAGGCAGTCAAACTCAATTTTGAATATGAGGGACACCCTTACTCTGAACTATTCTTTGTTGATAAGAGTGTTGAAGAGAACTATGCTATTTTAGGTTCTACCTTCTGGAGTAGCTTTAATGCAGAATAACCAATAGATGGTCAATGAGCAAGAAATAGAAATTTAGCCTGCTTTTAGAGGTAACTGAATCTAATCACAAGTTATTCACAGCCATTTGAGATATAAACAATTTTATTATTAACCATCAGCATCAGAATTATAAGACAACACTAATGTTATATCATTGATATATAAGTTCTTCTAGTGGAATTATAAAAGAAAAATTTATAGGGATTTAAAGTTTATCAATAGTAATACCATAGTATGACAGACACCATGGGCCGTATGCACTCAGACGCTCAGTTCGCTGGTTCTTCATCAGTTCCTGCTCACGTAGAAATGATGGGATTCCTAGGTATCG
>SABI01000523.1 GCA_009929055.1 Spirochaetia bacterium
TATCGGGTGCATTTAATGTATTAGGCATTTCTCCAATAGAAGCAAAGGAAGGCAAGGTTAAGCCAGAAAAAGAGCAAAAAGATTATCGTGCAGACTTGACAGAATTAGAAAAGAAACTTGCTTTAGACTTAGCAAAGGCTAGGATAGATGGTATGTCAGAGGGCTTTGACAAGGAGATGGCTCAAATGGACTATGAACACCAAAGGCGGATTGAGCAGATAGAAAAGCAAAAGCGGGACTTGTTAGAGATGCAGAAAAAAGCAGGAGGAAGCGGGGAGCAACTAACACCTGAAAATGCGGCAATGATAGTGGGCTTAACTAATGAAGCTCAAATGAAGTATGATAAAGATGTTACAGCGTTTTACGCTAAAGGGCTTTCTAAATATGAGGGGTTTAATAGGAAAAAGAAAAATATAGAGGAAAAATATCTACAAGACTCTATTGACTTAAATAACCTTTATAGCGAGATGTCCCAAGAGGACTACGAGGATGCAATGAAAAACCTATCTGATGCGAGGGAAAAAGAATTAAAAGCCCTTGAGGATGATATGCTAAATACGGCTATGAACACCTCTTCTCTCTTAGTCAGGATATTTGGTGATATAGACAGGATGACGAGGAAGCAGCTAAAAAAGAACATTGCTGATGCTAAGGCTATCTTGAACTACATATCAAATAAAGGAGTTGGGATATTACCAGAGGGGGTAACTCCAGAGCAGTTAAAAGATATGGTTGGCAGTTATGAAGCCATAGTTAGACTGCAAAAGGTAATAATGAAGATGGAGAAGGAGAGTAGTGACTATGGCGACACTCCTATACTGTCTAATGCTCTTAAGTTAGCTGACAAAATCTCTACATACAAAAAGGCAATAGCAGTGGCTAAAGAGAAAGGCAAGGAGTTAAGTAAGGAGGATAAGAGTGATTTCGGTAAAGAGATAATGGGTGTTGCTGCTACTGTTGCTATTGAGCTTTCTGATGCTTTTGGTAGGTTAGCAGACAGAATGGCAGAGGTAGCAGAGGCGACTGGAAATATGAAGTTGAAAGAACTTGCCGCAGAAATGAAAGATGTGTCTGGGTTCTTTTCTGATGTCGGTAAGGGAGCACAACAAGGTGGATGGATAGGTGCGGTTATAGCTGCTGTATTTAGTGCCGTTACAAAGACAATAGATGCCTTCCAACAAGCAAAGTTGCAAGATGCTATATATAAGAAAGACCAACTGGACTGGTCAAGAGAGTATCAAGATATGATGCTTAGACTTAGCAATAATGATTACGAGTCTATATTTGGAGTGCGGGTTTTAGAGAAATCCATTGATGCCTATAAGAACGCAGTAAAAGCATTAAGGAATTATGATGACGAATTGAATAAGCGTACTGCACCAACCATTGAAAAAGAGAGAAAGGCTACTGGTATAGCAACATTCTTCGGCTTTGGTGGTGGTATGAACGCTACGGTAACAAAGGACTCCCAATTAGCTCTTGATGCTTATAAAAAGGG
>SABI01000524.1 GCA_009929055.1 Spirochaetia bacterium
ACAACCAGAACAGAAGCTAACAAGTATCTTGAAGAGAAGTTCATTCCTGAATTCAATAAAAGGTTTGCCGTAGTACCAAAGAACAAAGAAAATAGACATTGTACTGGTCCATATGATATGATACACTCTAGGATGTTTTAAAATATATGAAACAAAGATATAGTGGATGCCATATGACAATATATGGAACAGTAATACCAATGACGAGAAGAATAGCTCAATCATTCTACGTAAACAGATCTTTGACTGATAAATCAAAGCATCGGTTGAAGATAATGGATTGGTATAAGAATCATGATAATAATGCATCTTTAACCGCTCGTCATTTCGGCATAGGAAGGTCAACGATGAATAGGTGGGTTAAGAGTTTCAGGCGGTGTGGTATTCTTGGTCTTAATGATAAATCAAGAAAACCTAAGAAGTTAAGAGAAATGACTACACCATGGGAGGTATCTTCAAGGATTGTTGCTTTAAGAAGACAATACCCTACTTGGTCTAAGTACAAGATTAAAGCAATATTAAGAAAAGAGGAGGTATATGTTTCAGAATCAACGATAGGTAGAATAATAAAGAAGAAAGGGTTAATTGATAATAGAATATCAAAGAAAAGAAAAAGGGCATCATTAAATCCTAGGGCTAGATTTCCTCGAGGATTCAAGGTTTCTCGCCCTGGAGACATGATACAGATAGATGTAAAGCATATTATGCCTAAGGCTGGTCATAAGTTGTATCAATTCACTGCGATTGATGTATTAACGAAAAGAAGAGTCCTTTCTGTATACTCTTCTGAATCATCTCTTAATGGATCTTTGTTTCTTAAGAAAGTCATTAAAGAATTACCTTTTGAGATAAGAAACATTCAAACAGATAATGGATCTACATTCCAAAAGTACTTTGATCAGTTATGTAAAGAATTAGAAATGCCTCATTACTACATCTATCCAAGGAGTCCCAAACAGAACTGCTATGTAGAAATATCACACGGAGCAGATCAAAGAGAATTCTATGATCAAGGTAATAATTATTCTGATATTGATATCATGATAAAAAAGCTTAAAGAATGGGAAGATGTTTGGAATAATGTTAGGCCTCATGCTTCGCTTAATTATATTACTCCCAATGAGTACATTAGGAAGATAGAAAGCACTAATGTTCCAACAAAAGATTACAAGGCTTATACAAAAGATTTAAAAAATGTCTATAGAGCAAGTTCCTTAAAAGCTGCTGAGAATGCATTTGAAACGTTCAAAAAAAACTGGGGAAAATACCCAGGAGCAGTAGATACATGGGGTAGAAACTGGAAATATGTTGAACAGTTATTTGATTTTACTAGTGATATTCGCCGTGTTATGTATACAACAAATGCTATTGAAAGCGTTAATTCTAGCTTCCGTAAAGTAACTAAAAAAGGGGCTTTCCCGAATGAAGATGCTGTTTTTAAAGTAAATGTATCTCCAGGTGAATATGAAATTCTTATTATAAGTGGAGATGCTTT
>SABI01000525.1 GCA_009929055.1 Spirochaetia bacterium
CTTGTCCTTGAGCGAATACTGTCCCCATTGCCACGATCATCACTATGAGCATAATCATTACAATTGTTTTTTTCATAGTTTCCTCCTTAATGAAAAAATTATTTTCTATGTCTGTTGATTGTAACATGAACTTTCTATATGTCAAGGTATATAATATATATACTAAGACCGTAAGTTGGACAGTAGCTTAAAAAAATAAAGAATGTTTGCTATCCTACAACAAGGAGCAAACAGATGGGTAGGAACAGAAAGACTTTTACAGAGACTTTTAAGAAAGAAGTAGCAATAGAAGCACTTAAAGAGAGAATGCCAGTTAATGAAATTGCAGCAAAGTATGGCATCTCTCCGAGCATGGTCTCTAATTGGAAAAAAGATTTTATCTCTGGAGGGTTCTCTAAAGAAATTCAAGAGATGAAAAAAGAGAATGAATCTAACAAAGAAAAGATTGATGAACTGTACAAAGAGCTAGGAAAGGCCAAGATGGAAAATGAATTGTTAAAAAAAAAGTGGAATTTATAGGCACTAACTTATGTTCTTTGGTCGATATAGAACTCGCAACCTCTAAAGAAGGTGAAAAAGACTGTACATTACCGATTCTTGAACAATGTAAGCTTCTCAAGGTTGCTCGTTCTTCCTATTACCACTGGAGAGATCATCATGAAGAGCAGGAGAGAATAAAACAAGAGTTATTTGATAAAGACAAAGCGTTTGCAGAGATTGTGATGGATGAATGGGTTAAATACCCTACCTATGGGTATCTAAAGATGTCTATGCACCTTAAAAGAGAAGGGCACAAAGAAGCCACAGAAAAGCGTATTCGACGTATATATCGACTATTAGGTATACAGGGATTAGCTCCAATGTTTAAAACTACAAGAAATAGTAAGAACAAAGCTGGCAAATTCCCTTATTTACTTAAAGACCGAAAAGCACAATTTGTTAACGAAATTTGGGCTACCGATATTACTTTTATTAAACTTCCAGGAGGGATGGTGTACTTCACTGCTGTAATAGATCTATTCAGCAGAAAGATTCTTTCTTGGAGCCTGAGCAACACCATGGATACAAAGTTTTGTGTAGATGTCGTGCTTGCTGCTATTGAGACATATGGAGAACCAGCTATCTTCAATACAGACGCTGGATCTCAGTATACAAGTAAAGAATTTGTGTCGTTATTACAGAGTCATGGTATAAGGATAAGCATGGATGGGATTGGTCGGTGTTTGGATAATATTTACGTGGAGAGAACTTGGAAAACTCTAAAATATGAATGTATTTTCCTTCATGACTATCTTACAATGACACAACTTTCTAATGGATTGGATACATTTATTGATTTCTTCAATAACAAAAGACTTCATCAAAGCTTGGATTACCAAACACCAAATGAAGTATATGAACAAGGATGTTTCCCAGTGAGGGAAAGCAATAAACAGATAGCATAAATATTCTTTATATTTTTGTTATCTGTCTTGACAGAGGGCTTAGCATA
>SABI01000526.1 GCA_009929055.1 Spirochaetia bacterium
TACTACTGTAGGGACTACAGGAAGTTACGCCTATGGAGATGGAGAATACGAAGTCTATGAAGTAGGAATCTCAACACTTTAGTGATGAGAAGTTCAATGAAAAACATAATTGAAGGAGAGAGAAATGAAACGGTTAGATGAAAACACATTAACAAATATTCTCACATACATATCCTCCCACCAAAAGGAGAAGGGCCTTTCCCCTTCGTATAGAAACATACAATCTTTCATTAAAGCAACCAGCTTAAGCATAGTGCACCGGTATATAAACGAACTAAAAACAAGAGGGCTTTTAGCCCAGGAAGAGACAGGTTCAATTTATATAGATCCGAGACTTGCATCAAAGAAAACTATATCTGTTCCTATGCTAGGAGTTGTTCCTTGTGGATCTCCGATATTAGCAATAGAAAATATAGAAGCATCATATCCACTACCTTCCGAAATATTTGGAGCGTCAGATCTGTTTATGCTAGTAGCAAAAGGTGACAGCATGATAAACGCGGGGATTAAAAATGGAGATATTCTAGTAATAAAGAAACAAAGTTTTGCATCTCCTGAAGATATAGTGGTTGCTCTTATTGGAGATGAGGCCACAGTAAAAAGATATCGTCCGACACCCACTCACACAATCCTCCACCCAGAGAATCCTAACCTTGAAGACATAGTGGTAAAGGAATGCCAGATAATAGGTAAAGTAGTTAGTTATATCCATCGCTTTGCTATGACGTAATATCTCCAAAGAAGAAATTCCCTTATAAGCCTGCAAAGAATTGCTAGAATATAATCTCTCTAAAATGAAGAAATGTAATCAGTCCCTGCCTAACAACAATTTGTCTCAACGGAATATCCAATAAAATACCTTACTCAGAATCGTACCTATAATAAGAATCTCAATAAACAGAAAAAGGAAATAAAACAATGATGGTTAAGATCGTAAAAACATATGTAGATGTGCTAGTTAAGATGAGAAGGGATGGAACCATACTCCCCCAAAAAGTTCTCTGGGAAGACAAAGCATATGAAATAGATTGCATCATGAAAATTTCTCCTATACCCAATTACAAGAAGATCCCAGGAAGCGATACAATGAAATATATATGTGAGATACAGGGAAAAAGGAAAGAATTATTCTTAGAAGATAACCCTAGAAGATGGTATGTAGAGAAGCCGGTTTTACAGTTTGTATAATCAATTATCTTTCGTCCCTAACCTTAACAAATTAGCACAATAACTAACTAACCGTATCCCTTATACTCAATATATGATACCTAAAAACAAAAATATCAACCCAATATAAAAACGAATACTTAAAAATATTAGTAATCGATGATGCTTAAAAACAAAACAAAACAACAATAGTATTCAAAGCAAATATGTAGCAATATAAATAATCCATGATGCTTAAAAAACAAAGTCATAACAGTAACCAAAGCGAATATGTAACAATATAAATAATCCATGATGCTTAAAAAACAAAGGCACAATAGTATTC
>SABI01000527.1 GCA_009929055.1 Spirochaetia bacterium
ACAATGGAAGCATTAAGAAAAGCCCCTCCAATTCCGATAGTAGTAAAATCTTGAATAAGCCTTCCTGAAGTGGTTTGTATCATGAAAAAGGAGAGAAGGGAGTCTTTAATCCCATCTGTGAATACCCCAATCAAGATTACAACTAATAAAAAGGAGGTAATAAGTAGGTATCTTTTTGTCTCTTCTGGTTCGCTTCTCATAATATCCTCCCAACGTTTCATAATTTTATGGGGATAAAGAGGTAAAAAGCAACTCTATTATGAAAAGATTTCCTCCTATCATCATTTTTTCTAACAGGACAATATGTAGTGGCTATTATGGTAGAGGAGGGAGATTATATATTGGTTATCAAGGGTGATGCGAGTTGCAATAACGGTAATGAGTAGTATTCCAACAGCGACAGCATATCCAATAAGGAGGAATTTATTACTTTTTTTCATTTTCTATTGTATCCTTTTTATTATGGGTGGTCTGGTAGGCCAACATGATCTCATCTATGCTAAGATCTAATTTTTCCATCGTTTCAAAGAAAAGGGGAACATCTTTATGAAGGAATTCTTCTCTTTTTCTTTTGCTCACTATTTCTTTAGCTTTTACACTAGTGAAATAGCCAATTCCCCTCTGGTTTTCAATCACTTCTTCATCTTGTAGTAGTCCATATGCTCGAGTGACGGTATTGGGATTTACTTCAAGGGTGATGGCCATATCACGTATTGAAGGAATTCTCTCCCCATTCTCATATGTACCAGAAAGTATTGTGTTATAGATTACCTCTTTAATTTGGAGGTATATGGGAATCTCTTTATTGAATTGCATCTGTTGCTTGAACCTCCTTTATTCTGAGGTATGAGATGAAATAGAGGTAGAGGGGAAGGATGATGAAGTAGAAGAATTTCCCTATGGTGAAAGCTAACTTAGGTAAAGAGTTGTATTGTTCTAGAAATGAGACTCTAATGTACATTACAGACTGATCTAGGAAATAAGGGGCGAGGATGATTCTGACAAAGATGAAAAGAATTACAACGAAAGAGAACATAACAGTCCAGCTCGTAAATACAGTTTTTATAAAGTGTATTTTTCTAAAGTACGTCGCCCCTAAAAAGAAGAGGGAGTGAAGAACGATATATGACGGGATGGCCATTAATATTTCTTTACTTAATGGATTAAAGAGCGTAATTGGATCTTTGAGAGTAACGAATAATAAGAGTTCAGCAACAATCGATGAAAAAGTGAATAGGAGAATGACGATAAGTGGGTACATGATTGCTGAGTCAATGAGCCGAGCAAGGAATTTCTCTTCTTGAGATGCTGGAAGCATAAGGAAGTTATGAACCCGCACTCTATTAAACATATCATCACTAAAGAGGGTGCTTGTATAAATAGCCCCTCCTAAGAATAAGAATCCTGAAAATAATCCTCCATAGAGTTCTTCACTCCCACCACTTGTATATTGATTAAAGGTTGTTCTCAGTATTGCCAGTCCCCCA
>SABI01000528.1 GCA_009929055.1 Spirochaetia bacterium
TATAAAACCATTTGATTTTGCATAAAACAAGCCATTTTCGAATTATGATCTGTACCTAATGTAATTTCTTCATCATATGCTAACCATACTTGATCTAATGGATCACTATCATATGTATCTAAATATTCAATATCAATCGTAGGAAACACATCATTACCTATGGTTTCATCAAGCACTTGTTCATAAGAGGATGCTATCGTATCAAAATCGATGAGTGCAGAATTACCTACAAATAAAATTTGGTCATAGAGTAGTGCACCATCATCTATAATAGCTTGTGCATTAGCTATCATAGTATGATTTACGGGAGTATTGCGATTTGCAACGTCTTCAGCACCTCTATCATTACGCATAGTCTGCACAAAATGTTGAACTCCTACATTATGACGTACTAAATGTACTGATACAAAGCTAGGAATCCCCTCCATTTTAATAGTGAACATCTGACTTCGAATAGGACTATGTTCGCAGTTATAAATGCCCAACCGAGTCATTTTAGATTCGGTTGGGCTATGCATAGTAGACTCACAAGTAGTGCGAAGTAAATCTGTCCCTGTAATTCTATAAGCAGTTACTTTCATTCGACCTTCTTTGTTTTCTTTGCACGAGGTTTCTTAGTCTTTTTTTCTGTAATTGTTTGTTCTAAAGCATCTCCAAGAATCTGGGAAGTTGCTTTTGTCATAGCAGCTTCTGCTATTTCATCACCCTGAACTGCAAAGTCTACTCCTCTACTAAGAGTAATAGACATATCTTCGCCAAAAAGAACAATATCATCCCATTTTGCTACACTTTCACGCATAACAACACCATTCTTAGTAGTAAGGATCTTAACACCTTCATCTAATACTTCTAGAATCTCTACTCGTTTGCTTAGTTCTTCTAGATTACTTTCTGTAACTCTAATCATTTTTCATTCTCCTTAATGTTTTGATCATCCAACTTTCTGCGTAATAAGGACACTCATTAGTAGCATTATGTATAGATGGTATAGGATATTTTGTGTCATTGCTCACATAATCATGATAAGAATCAGATATAATATATGTACATCTTTCTGCAGGAAGATATCCTCTTGCATCCTCAAGTTTATAATGAATACAATTACTACACAACTTCTTCATATAACTTCCAAAAAATGTGAGGTTTTACTGGATAAAATTCACCTTCTACCCCTTTAACAATAAAGTCTCCTTCTGTTGCAATATGAGTAGCTTTTAATACTTTACCATCTTCTAAAGTAATTACTTCTAGTTCTCCTACAGCATCCATACAACG
Organism: Spirochaetia bacterium; assembly: GCA_009929055.1. Lineage (GTDB taxonomy): Bacteria > Spirochaetota > Spirochaetia > Sphaerochaetales > Sphaerochaetaceae > SABI01. The sequence continues at coordinate 1,276 of SABI01000528.1, forward strand.
GGCTTTTCTACAGCGACCAAAAGACTTCCCCATCCACCCTTTTAAGAATTCTATAGATCTAGAATCATACTTAAACTCAACTGCTTCCAATTGCGTTGGAACTTTTCTAAATTGTCTAATCATTTTTGGGCTCCCATAGATTGCCTTTGATGCCACATGGCGCAAACCACTTTTTAGATCGTTCTCCGTAACAATCTGTGCCACAATTGT
>SABI01000529.1 GCA_009929055.1 Spirochaetia bacterium
GATCACAAAGTCGTAAAAAACAATGGAGTTGAAGAAAAATACATATTCCAGAACCATCATGATGCAATTATCGATAGAGAGACTTTTAATGAAATTCAAACACTAAGAAAAGCCAAATTCACTAAAGGGAACAATAGTTCATCTAAAGTGAATCTAATATCTAAGATATTCTATTGCGAAAGATGTCTTAGAAACATGAAGGTGATAACCATTCATCCAGGTACTAAATACGCAAGAAGAGTATTCACATGCAAAGTTAATAATAAGACATCGCCTCATTATAAAGACTGTGATGCGCCACTTACTATTGACTATGAATTAATGAATAGAGCTATTAGTGAAGTGTTTAATAAGTTTAATAATTTGCCTAGAGAAATTGACTCAACCATTAGCAATGCCTATCACTCTTCAGTTCAATCAATCATTGAAAAGATTAAAGAATACAAAACCCTTATATCTGAAGCCGAAGAAAAAATGACCTCATTAATCAAACTTCAAATGGAAGAAGATGATGTACTCAAATATCAGGATGAATTCAATATTCAAAAGTCTAATGTCAGTCACTATAAAGATGAAATCTCTAAGTTAGAAAAAGTTCTGTCCGAAGAAGGCAAACAATACCTAATTAAAGAAAAGATTAATCAATATATTGCTGAAGGCACAATCACTAGCGAGATCCTCGGTGAGGTTTTAAAAGCGGTTATTAGAAGGAGTGATAACTCTATAAGATTTGTCATTAGCAATAAACCTGTTTTAGTCGATACCACCACCATCGATAATTTGCTCAATTTAGAACCTATTTACTCATCATGTGCTACCAATGGAGAAAGCACATTGCTTTTTGATGTCGTTACATTGGAGGAAGAAACAAATGGAAATTAATTCATTACATAAAGTTATACCAGGACAAAGATTAAAGGTTGCCGCATATGCTCGTATCTCTAGCGATAAAGATGTAGCAGAAACATCACTAGACGAACAAATTGACTTCTACACTAGAGCTATTATACAAAACCCTAATTGGGACTTTGCGGGTATCTACTATGACGATGGAATAAGTGGCACCACAATCTATAAGAGAAAAGGCTTCTCTAAGATGATAAACGATGCAAAAGTCGGCTTAATTGACATTATTCTTGTTAAATCAGTATCTAGATTTGCTAGGAATTTAATTGATTTATTAGAGATTGTTAGGGAGTTTAGAAAGGTTGGAATTGAAATCTATTTTGAGCAACAACACGTTTCTTCTTTGGATGTTAAATGTGACCAGATGATAACCCTCTATGCCCAATTTGCGGAAGAAGAAGCTATCAGTGTCTCAAAGAATCAAAAATGGAGATTAGAAAAGGATAGAAGAGAAGGTCGTTATTACATACCAGTCAATCACATGCTTGGTTATCGCTACGACAGTAAGAAAAATATCGTTTTTTTGTAATAATCTGCTAGCCTTATATGCTAAAGGGCAGGATTTGCTCTTTAGCGTTC
>SABI01000530.1 GCA_009929055.1 Spirochaetia bacterium
GGGTAATACAGTTCGCGCAGCAGCCGCCTGGAAGATGTTTGGAGCTTCATTTTCTGCAACAGGAATCGGGGCTATAATTACAGCTATTACAGCACTTGGATATGGGTTATATAAACTAATCACTTACGAAACAGAGCTTACTAAAGTGACTCGTAATTATTATTCAGAGGTTGAAAAAGCTGAGAGGTCTGCAAACCAGCTCCTGGATGTATTAAAGAACTCGGCTGTAGGTTCAAGACAATATAAAGAGGCCCTTGAAAAGCTTCAGGAAAACTATGGGCCATACATTAACTCTCTTATTGATGAAAATGGAGCCTTGACGAATATTGAAACTGCGAGGGTACTAATTAATAATGCAATCAGAGAAACAATTGCACTTAGAGTACAAGAGCAGGCAATCAATGATGTTGTGACAAAATCTCTTGATAAACAGTCAAAGTATTATGAGAAGATGGTTGAAAAGCTTATAAAACAAGGCGGATTGGCCGAGGAGGTCGCTCGCATTACAGCTAAATCGTTTTCAGATAATATTAAAGCAGGGATGACTTATGAAGAGGCATTTTCCAGAGTCGAGTCACAAATATCAAAAACAAGAAAAGTAGCATTTAACACTGAGCCATTTCAGAGCTTCACAAACCACTATAAACAGATGGTAGTTGATATTGAGGCTATCAATAAGAGATTTGACTTCCTTACACCTAATGATAACTCTTTTGACGTTCCTCTCCCCGGAGGAGAGACTTCTGCTCAGTTTAAGGCACGAAGACTAAAGGAGCAACAGGAGAGGGAGAGAGTAGAAGCAGAGATAGCTGCTATGACAGCAGAAGAGAGGGAGAAGCGATTTAAAACGGAGTTAGAACATCTTGAGAGGCTAGAAAAAGAGAGGCTGAATGTGCTTAAAAAGGGGCTTCTTGAGGGGCAGATAACAAAAGAGGATTATGATCAATTTAGTCTTGTAAGTACAATTGCAATGCTTGAGAAGAGGGTTGAGCTGCATCGTAAGTATGGGAAAGAGACTGCCGATCTGGAGGGAGAATATTATGATTCAATGATTAGACAAGCTGATAATACAACTAGAAGAGCAGAAGAGATTGCTAAAATTGGCGAAACATGGTTGAAAAAGCTACAAAACTTCAAAGAAGAGGTCATTGAAGAAGATCCTGAAGTGGATAAGTTAATTGCTTCAATTCTTGAAAAACAAAAGAAACTAGAGCAGGACTCTGCTAAAATTAAGGAGGAGTATTCAGAAAGAACCTGGCGAAAAAAATTCAAGAAAGAGAAAGAGAACCTCAAAAAAATGTATGAAGATGGGCTGATTACTACTGAGGAGTATGAATATAAAATGGGGCAGCTTAGAATTGAAGCAGCAGCGAAGATTGCCTCTGAAATCAATTCTGTTGTTAATAGTATTGCCGACCTATACCAGACTCTTCGTGATGCTGAATTTGACCAACTGGAAAGGCAAAAAGAGCAAGAATTAAGAC
>SABI01000115.1 GCA_009929055.1 Spirochaetia bacterium
GTACATATGCAAGCATTGTGGCAGAAGTATATTGATGCTTCAATCAGTAAGACAATTACTTTGCCTGATGATTGTACTATTGATGAGTATAGGAATTTGTTTATGAAAACCTATGAGGCTAAGTTGAAAGGCTATACAACATATAATCCAAAGGGGTATTTGAAACCTATTCTCACCAAAGAGGAAAAGAAGGATGAGACAGTTACAGAAGAAACTAGGTATGCAAAGAAGAGACCAGAAGTCCTTCCTTGTGATATCTATGAGATGATGGTAAACAAAAAGAGGATGGTTGTCCTTGTTGGTCTGATGAATGATAAACCTTATGAGGTATTCCTTACTGAAGACCCTGATAATACTATTAATGTATTGAAGGAAAAACAGGGTACCATTCAGAAAGTGAAAATATCAAAGGAACTAAGTAGGTATGATTTGCATATCACTGGAAAGAAAGGGGATTTGGTGTTGCAGAACATCACCCAAGTGTTTGATGATGACTATGCAATTATGTGCAGATTGGCTTCCTTGTATCTGAGGCATGAGAATCCCTTGCAATTCTTGGTAGAGCAATTGAACAGGACTAGGGGGTTTGATACTTTCTCAAAGACACTGTACAGGGTATTGAAGAAGTATCTCAATGGTGAGGCTGTATTATCCTCCCAAGGTACATGCCCAGACTGTGGTGGGAAGCTCCAATACATAGAGGGCTGTGTAACCTGTCAAAGTTGTGGTTATAGCAAGTGCTAGGTACTTGATTAATCCACCCAATATCCTATAATGGAATTGGGTGGTTTCTATTATTTATAGTACTATTATAATGACAGGAGAAAATTATGAAACATACAATAGTCGAGATAGCAGAGGAAACCAGAATCAATCAGGGAAAATCTGAACTGGTTCTTGAGAAAGGTGACAAAATCCAAATACTGGGTAAGTCCAAAATGAATGAAGAGGTCTCAGAAACCACGTTGCTGTATCATGGGGTGGAGTATCCTATTCAAACCAAAGAGGGTATTAAATCTTTCTTTACTGCTATGGTACAAGACCTTCCTGATGTTCTCTATGTGCATATGAAAAGTACTTCTTACTCCAGTGTTGACTTTGTTATGATTCCCAAGAGGGTTTTTGTTGGTAGTGGCCTTATACGGATTGTGGCAAAGAATTCCAGCACTGTGGATATCATTGTTCCAGAGATTTCCAGTGGCTATTATAATTTCATGACTGAAACACTCAGTATCAGGTTAAAGCCAAATACAACGATAGATGTTAGTTTTACTAAAGAAATTTAAAGGAAGGTGAATATGAAAGATGTAATTGAGATAAAAGAGGAAGTCAGAATCCAACAGGGTGATTCAGTAGTTATCCTTGAGGCTGGTGATAAGATTAGAGTCATTCAGGAAGCTGGAATGATTACGTACGGAAACCAGAAAATTGAGGTGATTAAAAATAAACCCAATTGGAGTGATGATAAGATTGCAGATGTCTTGTATGACATTGAAAACAACTTTGACTCCCTCAACTACTCAATGGGGTATTACAACTATGAAGTTGATGGATTTGATGTAAAGGTGGCATGTATTCCCCGTAATGGCAGTGTAGACTTTGAAAGCATTATGATATATTAAGGAAGGTCAATATGAGATTTATTGAGAAGAAAAAAGTGAGAGTTGGTAAAATCAAAAAGACTGAAGAGGGTGAGTGGATGGTTCCTGTTTATGTAGATGGAAAATTCAATGATGATATGACTTACTATGCTGGTGAGGGTGCTGAAGCAAAGAAAGATGCAGAAGGAACCAGAGACCAGATTATCAAGGATATGAAGAATTCCAAGGAATATGAGTTCACTGAGGAAGTTGAGAACAGAGAACCCAATCTTCTTGTAATTGATGAAGAAATAGAAATCAAACAGGGTGACTCTGTTCTTATCCTTGAGAAAGGTGATAAGATAAAAATTATAGAATCTTCTCTTCCCCCTAATATGGTAAGAGATTATAAAATGAGGGCTAAAGCAGAAAGAAGGGGTGGAGGTCATGTAGAGATTGATACAAGATTTTCTACTGTTTCTGTTACTCTTTCTGATGGTTCTGAGTACTTCTTTCAAGAAGGGGAAGCTGACGACTTATTGGATGAGGTTCCTGATAATATTGCCCCAGAGGATTATATATTAGCAGTTGCTCAAGGTTGGTAAATATGAGGATTAAAGAATTTGGACCACAGATGAGAACAATGCTCAAGCAATGGAGAGCAAGGGCAAAAGATGAAATCCCTGAACAGGACTTAGAGAAAGCTTACACGATGGGTTTTGAACAGGGGGAACAAGGCAACTACACCCCTGCTAAAGACCGAGAATTCATGCGTTGGATGAAGAATGATTATCCTAATAAAATGACATTATTAATGTCAATTTGGAAAGAAGGAAACGATATAAGCTATTCTAAGTTTTTAATGGATAGCCTACCAGAAGAACAAGGGGTGAAAGGAATGAGAAAAGAGTTAGTTGTAGAAATCCAAGAAGAGGTGTCTATACCTCAAGATAATAAGACAGTTATCCTAGAAAAAGGTGATAAGATTAGGGTTCTTGAAGATGAAAAATTTAACTATATGATGCTTGATAGGCTCAGACAGGATTGTATCTATGCAATCAATCAGTCTAAAGGTACCAAACAACTTTGGGGAAAGACTGTTGATGGTCATATTGCTGAAATGAGAAAGTTGTATAATATGGTAAGAGAGAAACCTGAATGGCTTACTCCTGAAGATATTGACATGTATGAGAAAGAATTGAAGAAACTTGAAAAGGCAGGTAAGTAATATGAGAATTATTGAGAAAGCAAAAGATAAGTCAGAAGTAGTGGTTCTTGAAGAGGAATTGAAGATTGTACAGGGAGATGTTGTACATATCTTTGAGAAGGGTGATAAGATTGAGGTATTGAAGAAACTTGAGGAAGATGATAATCTTATCTATATGACTTTGGTTGGTATGCAGGGGAAGAACATAGGTTGTACCATGTTTCTGAAGTCTTTGAATATGAACATAACCTTTACTGTGAAGAGAGCTACAGTAGAGTGGGATAGGGAAGACAATAGAATCTATGTAATGGGTACCAATTCTCCTGAAAGTTTTGTCATTAGCCCCTCCAAGGTGAAAGTCTCAGCTGGTGGAAGTTCTTCCATTAATCTTACTTTTATTGATGGAAGTGGTAATATGACCCTATCTAAGGCGTAACAGTATGAGATACATAGAGGCTAAAAAACCAGTTACCAAAGATAGTGTAATAGCATATTTAGTAAAACATGGTGATAACCCAAAGGATGCTAAGAAAAAAGTAGATAAGAACTTTGATGATGTTATCCAATGGAAGGGGTATGAAGATGCTTCTACTGCTGAGATTGCTGATGTAATATCCTCTCTTGGTACTAATAAGGATTCTGACCAAATCAGAGATAGTGTCCAGACTTTTACTGTAGAGGGTGAAGTAAAGATTAAGCAGGGAGATTCTGTAGTCATTCTTGAAGCAGGAGATAAGATTGAGGTACTAAGGCATTTGTCAGAAACCAATATCACTTTTGCTCTGAAGCAATTGGTTAAGGATTTGATGAATGCAGGATTTGATTACAGTGAGATAGGTAAGGAACTTGCTAAGGATGTTGAGTGGGCGGCACAGACTACAGGAAATCCCAAGATGATTGTTTCTGGTGCTATTGAGTATTTGAATAATTATAGATGAAGGGTACTATATGAAAATTATGGAAAGTGATAAAAAGGAAAGTAGGATTACCATTGAGGAAGAAGTAAAGATTGCACAAGGTGAGTCTATTCTTGTTCTTGAGAAAGGAGATGTAGTCAGGGTTCTACCTAAGATGCAAGAAGCAAAGATGGCTCCTATGGTAAAGGCAAATCTTGAGAGGTCTGCAAGGATTGAGAAATCAAGAGGGGGTTCTGTAGAGATTAACTACAAGCTCCCCACCGTTTCAGTAACTCTGGGCAATGGTGATAACTTCTTCTTTCAGGGGGATGAGGCAAGTGACTTGCTTGAAGAGATTCCTGAGAACATGAGTGAAGAGGATTATTTGCTTGGAACGGCAATAGGGTGGTAATATGAAAGTAATGAAGAAATTGAGTGAGTCAGTAACAATCAAGGTTGGGGACAAGGACTTGCTTGCAAATGGGGTTGCCTATGGGATTAACTCTGCACAAACCCTCTATGGGTTCTTTGAACAACTGTATCATAGGGATTGGACTATAGATGCAACAGTAAGCATGAGGGTGGATGGGGAAGATTCATTTCTCACATTCACTGGGAACCTGCTGGTGATTCCTGTCCCTGCTGGTTCCATAGGCAAGGAGTTGATTTTCAATTCCTATGGGAAGGGTGGAACACTTACTGTAAACCTCAATGATGTGAACAAGGTAGTGTTGAATCCTTCACGTTCTGAGGTATCCCTCTTGACAAAGAAGAAAGTAATCATAAAAATACAATTCTAAGGAGATTGATATGAGGGTAGAGAAAAAGAATCCCATTGTGGAGATACAGGAAACCACAGAAATCGTTCAGGGTGGTCACAGTCTTATTCTTGAGAAAGGGGATAAGGTGGAAGTAATCACTGCAATGAATGAAGCTACAGATTACTATGACCCAAACTTCTATGGTACCTCTGTGTATTATAAGAGCATGTTTGGATTGAAGTATACAGAATCCATTAAATCCTTTGCCAAGGAATATGAAGCCTATTAGTTGATTGACCTGATTGGCTCTTATTTCAAGAAGCTCAGGGCATATGAGTTCCTTGTAATCACTGTGGATGTAAAAGGTGATGAGGCAGTCATGACAGTAAGGGAAGATACTGATATGCCAATCATCCTGAAGAAGAACATAGACTACACTGATTTGAAAATCAATGTGAAGTTCTATTTGACCAATGATGTCTTGATGTTCCCCAGTGACTATTAAAATAGGGTAATATGAAATAAGGAGATATGACATGAGGATAGAGAAGAAAGAGAAGGTTAAGGAAAAAGCAAGAGGTAAAGCCCTTGAGATTCAGGAAGAAGTAAAGATTACCCAAGGTGAAGAATCCTTGATTCTTGAAAAGGGGGATAGGATTCAGGTGGTAAAAGAGAGCATTGACCCTGATTTGCAGAAAGTGGTAGATATTGCTAACAGTACAGAGGGAATCTTTGGTTTACAGAAACCTCTTGAACGTGTATTTGGAAAAGGGAATGCTACATTTTATAATTCTTCTGTTCTTGTGGTGAAGACTAGGAGAGGAAGAAAGATTATGATAGCAAGTCCATCAAATGTAGAGTTGGATGGGACTGAGATTCCTGTTCAAGATGGAAAATTATATGTAGGATATGCAGATTAAAAGAGAGAAGAGATTGATACTAGATGGAAAGTAACACATATTCTATTACCTGATACATTAATCCTCTTGTTAAAAAACAGGGGGATTTTTTTATATACACACTTTCCCTTTTTTGGTATAATGGTAGTATGAATGAATATGGAGGATATAATGATTCTAACATCAGGTGATTTACATACAAGGAAGGAAGAACCTTTCTTTTCTGCAGTAAGACAAACACTGGAAGAATATGACAGGAAGTTGAAGAAGGGTGATACATTCATCCAGCTTGGGGATTGGTTCCATATTTCAAGACCATACCCAGAGGAAAATGAATTGGTATACTACTATATTAGGAAATGGATTGAAAGAGGAGTACGTATTATTGCACTAGCAGGGAACCATGACTATCTGGGTGTTGAGGACACCTATTCCATAGACCCCTTTGACAGCATGGATGTACTGCTTGTCAAGGAACCTAGTATCCTGAAGTTGGAATCTTCCACATTCCTGTTCCTCCCATGGATGCCACGCTCACACTTCCCTACAGACAAGAGGGAATCCTACTTTAGCAGTATTCTTGATTCAGATGTAGAAGGTGGATTCGTCTATGAGAACAAGGATAAGCTGAATGATGTGGACTACATCTGCTACCACTTTGAGGATGAGACTGTATTCATGGGTGGGATAAACATAGGGTATGATATCAGGCCATTGGAACAATTCACCCCCAAGGCAAGGAGGATTGGTGGTCACATCCACATCAAGAGCAAGAACTACCTAGGCACTCCCTATCAGACCAGATACGATGAGAAGGGTCAGATTGGAAGATACATCACTATAGAGGATGGAGCATACGTAGAGAATTCTTTACCCTTGTTCATTGAGTATCTGGACATTGAGTATGGGGATGAGGTTGACAACACCACCAGTAAAATCCTCACCATATCCAATGCACCTTCACTGGAAGCTTGTTACCAGAAGTATGCTATCCCCAACGTATATATCAGGAAAGTGGACTTGCTTGTATCCCAAGAGAGGATTGTTGAAGAGGAAGAAACCAGCAACGATGGCTCCCTCATTGGCATGTTTACCACCTATGCAGATATTAACTCTATTGATGATAAGACAAAAAAATACATCTTGGGTTTATTGTAGTACTATTATAGTGAGGGAGTTAATGCAATGAGATATACACAAGTTAAAGTAACAGAAAGTATCAATGACAAGAATATCATGAAGGCAGTGTTTCTTGCTGGTGGTGGAGGCTCTGGAAAGAGTTTTATCGCAGAGCATATGTTTTTGACAAAGGATGGGATATCCCCCTTTGGTGTGAAGATAGTCAACTCTGACTATTTCTTTGAATTGGGGTTGAAGAAAGCCAACCTTCCCATGACAATCAAGAGTGACGGTTCTGAAGTGTATGACCAGCAAATGGCTGTAAGAAGTGATGCAAAGGCCAAGGCTCAGGTGAAGAAGAATTATCATATCGACAGCTTGTTACCTATCATCATTGATGGCACAGGAAAGGACTATGATGATATTGTAAGTCAGGCAGAGGAATTGAAGAACATCGGCTATGATGTATCCATGGTTCTTGTCAACACCTCATTGGAAGTATCCCTTGAGAGAAATGCGAAACGTGCAAGAAAAATCGACCCCAATATTGTTACTACAGCTTGGACAGGTGTTCAGTCAAACATTGGTAAATTCCAGAAGTACTTTGGGAGAGAGAATTTTCTTATTATAGACAATAGTACTTACTTTGAACCTGATTCAAAGGAATCCGAGAAATTCCTTGATTACTTGTTCAAGATGGGTAAGAAGATGATTGAAAAACCACTCAAGAATCCTAAAGGAATTACTATTATCAAGACGTTGGAGGATATTGGGGGCAAGTACCTCAGTGACTTGTTCGGGGAGGCGTAAGATGAGGATAAAGAAAAAGTCAGCACTTGAGATGAAGGATGATTTGTATATCAATAATACCATGCTTGAGAAAGGTGACAGGATTGTAGTACGAAAATCAGAAGGAAAGAAGGATTATGTCATCTACCACAATTCCTACTCTGGTGCCATTTCAGAAGTGGAAAATCTTGTCATCAAGAATGGCATGATATGGAACCCAGATGAGGTGTTCACCAAGGTGTCTACTGGAACCAAGAAACCAAAGGAAGGTGATATTGTAAAATTCTATCTTCAGTTGTATACCCCAGACCATATGCCAGCTGGAAAGGCTATCCATGTACAGGTATATGGCATGGGTGACAGGTATGAATTGAATGCCTATTTTTCACCATTGAAAGCAAGGGAGTATTTTGACTACCCTTGGGAGGACTGACATGCCATCACCGTATGTAAACAAGTTGGCAAAGGAAACAGGAAAGAGTGTTGCTGAAGTGGAGAAGCTTTGGGACAAGGCCAAGGAAATAGCCTCTGACAACTTTGGAAAAAAGGAAGATGACTTCGGCTCTAAGGAATATTC
>SABI01000531.1 GCA_009929055.1 Spirochaetia bacterium
GACCTACTACTTGTGCTGTTCTATTAAATACTGGAGAGTCCTGTAGTTCCTTGATAACATTGTCTAACTCAAGTTGTGAGTCATTTACACGATAATCAGCGGGAGCATATTTAGAATCTTCTTCAGGATTCATAGAATAAGCATCTAACCCACTATCAGCTACAAGCTTCTTAATTGCTTCTGGTTTACCTTTAGCAACTTCAATAAACATATTAAGCTTAGCTTCGTCTAATAGTTGGTTATCTTCTAGCATTTTAACCACACGCATGTAAGGCTTAAACGTCTCCATTTTCTTAGAGTAGTTAGCCCCCATCTGCATTAAAGTAACAGCATCCTCAATACTGTCTACTTGAATTGTCTTACCATTAGCTTTGAAAGGAGCTAGGATCCTTTCATACGCTGCTTTATAGTCTATAGCTGCTTCTTTATCAGAAACTTCTTTGACATCAGCTTTGGTGACATCTGCTTGAGATTCTTCTTCTGAATCAGGTACGTCTACTTGAGTATCAGTTGAAGTTTGCTCAGCTACATTAGTAGTAGATTCTTCTTCTGAAGTATCATTAGAAGTCTCTGTAGAGTCTTCTGTTGAACTTTCTTCAGTAGAGGTAGTATCTACTACTTCTGATTCTGTATCGACTGTAGCAAGCTTTTCTAGCTCACTATCAGGCATGTTTAAAATATCTTCATCAGACATTTCTAAAAAATTAGTATCACTCATAATTACTCACCTGCTAAGATTTCTGTTTGTACTTGTTCTAATTCATCAATAGCAGCTTGAGCTTGATTAGCTTGCATAAATACTTTACGGAAATAGCTACGTAATAAACCAATAGCAATAATACCGTTATCTACATCGGTTTGCTGTGAATGATCTAATACAGAGTCTCCTTTCAAATATACTAAACGCAAAGCTTCATCTTGTCCCATGACTCTTTTGCTTAAAGTAGCTTCAAGATTCAGCAGTTTCTGTCTTTGAGTATCAAGCAATTTACTTACTTCAATATGTGTCCATTTAGCAACGATCCTAGCAATCATTTCGGCATCTACCGTTTCTGGTATTAAGGCATTAGAACTTTTATTTGCTTGTTGATCCTTAATCTTCTTTTCAAGGGTTGGGATAGTATCATATTGTAATTTAGCAGCGTCTTCATATCTAACTTCATTCTGTGCTTGTTCAAGATCAAGTTTAGCTTTCTCAAGCAATTCTTTGTTTGCTTTACTTTCAGCAAGATCTTTCTTTTCTTTATCCCATTGTGAATAGACGATAGTCCTTTGTTCTTTATAATTGGTAAGTTCATTACGTAACTGTTGTAAACGATCTTTTGTCTTTTGATCGGTTTCTTTTTTGAGTGCTGTTTCTTCTATTTCTAATTGCATGATCTTGCGGTTAAGTTCATCAAGTTCATCTGGTAATGAATCCATTTCTACTCTTATTGATGCACAAGCTTCATCAATCAGATCAATTGCTTTATCAGGT
>SABI01000532.1 GCA_009929055.1 Spirochaetia bacterium
CCCACAGAGTAATATGTTTCAGATTGCTTGGTTAGGCCACCTGATAAGAGATTACAATGTCTCATCAGAGTGGCTGATGACAGGCGAAGGGCAAATGTTTACAGAAGATGAAAATAGAGAGAAACGGAATATTCCTATTAGATAAAGAAGGTGACAAACCCGATGCGAGACTGCGATACAGGATTAGATGGGGAAAGAAACACTCCCTATCTATCTTGGTTGGTTATAGGGTAGAGATAGCAAAATGGAGTTTGGAAACTCAGAGGTGTAAGCTGTCCACTACTCACGGAAAAAACAAAATACAGGCTAATGTCATAAATAAGGCGATAGAGGCCGTAGAGAATAAGTTTGAACAGATATTCTACTCCTTCGAGATAAAGGGGCAAATACCTACTCCAGAAGAGCTGAGAAAGGAATATGATATCCTTACTGGGAAGGCGGAGAGAGAGAACAATAGTCTCTTCGGGATCTTCGACTACTTCATTACAACTGTTGGAAAGCAGAACTCATGGTCAAAGGCAACCTATATAAAATTCAACTCTCTCAAGAACCAATTGCAGGTCTTTAATGACAAATTGGTATTGAACGAGCTAACTGAAGATATCCTACATGATTTTGTTAGTTTTCTTCATACTCCTGTTGCTATGCAAATGTCTAATGTGACTGCAACAACAGGTATGAAAAACACAACTATTGCAAAGAAGATTTCATACCTGAGGTGGTTCCTGAGATGGGCAAAGCATAAAAAATACTACGATGGACTACTCCATGATTCATTCAGACCGAAACTCAAGGGAATAGATGGCAATGCAAAAGAAATAATCTATTTGAATCTTGATGAAGTATTGCATCTATACAAATTTCAATTCAAAGAGCCTTATCTGGAGAGAGTAAGAGATGTATTTATCTTCATGTGCTTTACAGGAATGAGGTATTCAGATGTGGCCAAACTAAAGAGGTCTGATATATTTGATGACTATGTCTTTATAGTTACAAAGAAGACCGTTGATGGGATTAAGATTGAGTTAAACAACATCAGCAGAGCCATTCTGGATAAGTACAAAGACTTTCCTTTTGAGAAAGACTTGGTTCTTCCTGTTATAAGTAACCAAAGGATGAATGAATACCTCAAGGAGATGGGGAAGAAGGCAGGTATAGACTCTCCTCAAAGGATTGTTTACTTTATGAAAGATGAAAGAATTGAAGAAGTCTATCCAAAATATGAATTGCTTTCTTGCCATTGCGGAAGGAGGACATTCGTTGTAAATGGACTTTATCTCGGTATCCCTCCTATTGTCATCATGGAATGGACTGGCCACTACGATTACAAATCTATGAAGCCATACACTAAAGTAGTGAACAAACTCAAGGAAAAAGAGATGACTAAGTTTAATATCTCAATTCCTGAATAAAAATCATCTCTCTGAATATCAAGCAGTGTAAGGTATTTGGAAGTTTTCTGGTTTTCACTAATAT
>SABI01000533.1 GCA_009929055.1 Spirochaetia bacterium
GCTTCTGCTCTACCCTCGTCAGTCCGAGCGTATTTAACTACCATGGAATAGATACCATTAAACTGTTTATTTAGATTCTTCACATATTCATCGGTTACTTCAGCTCCGCTTTTACTAGCTTCTTTCTGAAGACGAACCATTGAATTATAGCCTCTACTACCGGGCGCACGGCCTTTTAACCAAACATCTATCTTCTTTAAGAGAGCAGCCATTTTACTATCTCTTTTTTCACCCTCTTCTTTATCCATATACGATTGAGAAGAGGCGAGAGCTTTTTTGTCTATCTTCTTTAATTCTTTATCATAACTATCTAGAATATCTGACGTTAATTCGTCAAGAGTAACAGACATAACCCGCGTCTTTAACGTAGCCATTCTGGCTGAACGATTATAATCGCCAGTTTTATCAAACTTCTGCTTACTAATTGAAATGGAGTCTAGTAAGCGTTCTTGTCTGTCTATTAAGTCTTGTTTTTCTTTTTCTAACGCTAGTTTCTTAGCCAAAGCATCATCGCTAGCATCTGCTTCAGAATCTAGTTCTTTCAACTTTGTTGATATTTTGTTTAAGGTTTCTTCTGTGACCTCAGCAACACTAAGACCCATAAGAGTATCTCGTAGTCGTTTAAGGCCTGCTGCCCTTTTAAAGGATAGTATTCCTGTATTCTTGATTGATTCGTCTATCTCATCTCGTATAAGTGTAAATCTTTGACCTAACTTAGAGTCATCTTCTACGGCATGTCGATTTAGACTTGTACTGAATCCGCGTTTAGTTTTATCTATATCAGACTTTATAACTGCGCCGGTTTTATCAGTTATACCAGATACTTCTCTGGCATATCGCCAATTCTCGTTCTTTACCGCTCTATTAAAGTTATCTAATATATCTGAAGCACCCTTATCGCCTTCGTTAATAGCTTCTTGTATACGATCTCTGAAGTCTTGAATCTGAGCTTCTGACAATGACACACCTTGTTTAGCTGCATTTTTCTCACCGCGTTTTAGTTGCCAATTCAATAGCGGATTCCAGTATTTCATTTTTGTTTTATCTGCAAATGTACCAGTTGTTACGGCCATCCGATGTTTTAATGTTATCTTTTCATTCTTATCTAACCCAAGTCTTTCGCGTATAGCGTCGTCATCATCTATTATATCCATAGCAGCTTTAGAGCCTTTATAGGCTCCGTAAGATGCAACCGCACCACCTGCTATTATAGCAGTATATGGATTAAATAGAGCTTTACCGGCCATAGGTAATAGTTTTGGTAATAAAGCAGAACCTTTTGCAGCCAATCCTGACAACACCTTAGTCAAGCCAATTTTAGCAGAAAACCATAGTAGTGCGTTTTTAAATCCAGATGTTATAAGGTTGGCGAAGGCTATTCCGAAGCCGCTAACGCCTCTACCATTTTGTATTTTAACACCACCAGCTCCACCAGGATTATCAGGATCTTCATCTGGTATAGTTATAGATAAGTT
>SABI01000534.1 GCA_009929055.1 Spirochaetia bacterium
CCTTCCGCTATGCGTGCGTGGATTAATCTGCTCGTTGAATCTGTTACCTTGTAGTTCTTGCCAGCTTTCTCGTTAAGATGGTTAATGATGGAAGTGTAGTCTGGGTTTTCTTGTTCATGCTTTTCTTCTCCACACATAAGATTCTTTGGAGAAGGAGAAGGAGAAGGAGAAGGAGAAGGAGAAGGAAGAGGGGTATTACTGTCCGTATTCGCTCCGTATTCGCTCAGTATACAAACCGTATCTGGTGCATCTATTTGCTTGTTTTTCTTGTTCCATCGAATATCTATAGCCTTTTTTGCTTGTTCGCTTCTCACATCAAAGTTATATATCCAAGGTTGATGTATATCCCAATCATGGATAGCGTAAACTTCACCGTCATAATCCATAAATCCTGTTTCAACAAGAGCATTAATAAATATTCCTGCTTCCCCACGCCAGTCTGCAAAATCTTCAATGTCTTCTTGCGTACACCCATTGAATACGCCTTTTATGTACATCTTGCCTGCTACTGAGAATATTCGCATAAGTCCATAAAATGCTTCATAACCTGCTCTTCGGATTAATCGCTTTACCTTTGGATGGTCTACAAAATTCAAGTCTATCCTCATATCGTTAGTCATTTGGCACCTCCTCTTTTATGATGCTGAAAAACTCTTCCATAGAAGATGACCCACGAGCTACTTCAAGGAAATGCTCTTTACATTCTATATCATACCAGTCTGGGAAATTTGCGTAAAATGCTTTTGTATTGAACGATGTACAATTTTTTGAAAGAGTGTTTCTAATATAAATGATACTAGCTTTTACAGGGTCATTTTCTCTATAGAATAGATTGTATGCTATCCCTATATACTTATCACATATTATATCTATGCTACCTTCTGTATTATCGTAGTATTGGTCTATAGCTATGTATAGAGCATCTATCATTATATCTAGACCAAACTTCTTAATACTCTGCTTCAGTTTTTTTTGTGCAAACTTTGAAAAACTATATCCTGTTTCTTCTATAAGTATTTGGTTTACCCTGCTAGATGCTTCATCATATTGATTGTGTAGCGTTGTTTTCCATTGGAAAATCATATCAATCATGTTTTTACGTTCTTGGAGTTCTTCGAGTTGTCTTCTGGATTTCTCAATTTCTGACATATCGGATAGCTTTTTATCGCTCTTGCCTCTATTACAATCCTTGCAAGATGTAACAAGGTTTTCTATTGAGTTATCTCCGCCTTTTGCAACAGGGTTAATATGGTCAATCTCTAGTATTACGTCTGGTGCTTTTGCACCACAGTATTGGCAAGTGAAACTGTCTCGCTTAAAAACTTCAAATCGAATTGTTTGTGAAATTGATTTCCGTTTAGCCATAAAAAACTCTCCCAACAGATAGCCCCACTACCGCCCATAATTAACGTCCGGCGTGGGAAAAACATTAATATGGATGGGGCTATCTTTTAGGAGAATCGCCCACACC
>SABI01000535.1 GCA_009929055.1 Spirochaetia bacterium
CTATGTTAAATTTCTCTAAAACCTTACCTCCTATATCAGTATGCGACCCTTCTATCTTATAGTCAAGAGCTTTTCCTATGTCATGCAATAATCCTGCTTTTTTGGCAAGTGCAACATTAAGCCCTATTTCCCCTGCTATTGCCGCTGATAAATGAGCAACTTCTATAGAATGATTCAAGACATTTTGTCCATAACTTGTCCTATATTGAAGCCTTCCTAATAAATGAACTAGCTTCTCTGGCAAATCTAACACACCTACTTCGTAAACAGCTGCCTCTCCTGCTGCCTTTATTTTTTTGTTTACTTCTTCTTCGGCTTTTTCAATTTCAGACTCGATCCTAGCAGGCTGAATTCTGCCATCTCTTAATAGCTTTTCTAAAGTAATCTTCGCAATTTCTCTCCTTATAGGGTTGAAAGAAGAGATTATAACTAATCCAGGAGTTTCATCAACAATTAGTTCAACTCCTGCTGCCTTTTCAAAAGCTCTTATATTCCTTCCTTCTTTTCCTATGATCCTCCCTTTTATTTCCTCAGAAGGTAAAACAACTGAAGATGTCGTAATTTCTTGAGTCTGAGGCAATGCATACGCTTGCACTGCTGAAGCTATAATTTCTTTTGCTTTTCTTTCATACTGCTCCGTTCCCCTTTCTTCGAGCTTTCTTATTCTCTCTAAGACTTCAACTTGATACTCTTTTTCTGTTTTTTCTAGTAAATCAGCTAAGGCTTGTTCCTTGTTCAATCCAGCTATTTTTTCTAACTTTGTAATTGACTCTTCTTTTAACTTTTCTAACTCTGCCTTTATTTCTCTCAACTTCTCGATCCTTTCACTTGCCTCTTTTTCTTTTTGAAGAACCTGCTTCTCTTTTTCTTCAGTTTCTTCTTCTTTTTTAAACAATCTGTTTTCAGCCTTGATAACTATTTTCTGTCTCTCTTCAAGGTCTGAAGAAACTTTCTTCTCAACTTCTACTGCTTTCTCTTTGGCGTTTCTCATTATATCCTCTGCTGTTTGCCTTGTTTGTGTTATCTTTTTCTGCAATTCAGCTTCAATAGAGAAAGTCAGAGAAATGGACTATGTGCTCACCCCAGGAAGGTATGTAGGCCTTGTAGAAGAAGAGGATGACTTTGACTTCAATGAGAGGTTCACTCATCTGAGGGCTGAGTTTGAGGGGCAGTTAAAGGAAGAAGAAAAGCTAAACAAGCTTATACTTGAGAATTTGGATAAGGTGACATTGATATGAAAGAGTGGCAAGAAGTCTCACTGGGGTCAGTGTCAAATATAATTTCACAAAAGACAGCTAGTACAAATGCAACTCTTGATAACTACATCTCAACGGATAATATGTTACCTTATTTTGGAGGAATAGGAAAAGCTGAAAAACTTCCTAACCTATCTACAATAAACTGTTTTTCCGCAGGAGATATTCTTTTCTCAAATATTCGCACATATTTCAAAAAGGTTTGGTATAGCAC
>SABI01000536.1 GCA_009929055.1 Spirochaetia bacterium
CGTCTGTAGTTCTTACATAAAATTGTGGTCTGTATCCTGAGAAGAATGGAGTATGTCTACCACCTTCCTCTTTAGAAAGGATATACACTTCACATCTGAATTTAGTATGTGGAGTAATAGTTTTAGGTTTACATAAAACTTGTCCTCTTTCTACGTCTTCTTTTTTGATACCTCTTAAAAGAACACCGCAGTTATCACCAGCTTGACCTTGATCCATTTCTTTTCTAAACATTTCAACACCTGTTACAGTTGTTGTTTTAGTGTCAGAGAATCCAACGATTTCAATAGTCTCACCAACTTTAATAGTACCTTTTTCGATTCTACCAGTTACAACAGTTCCTCTTCCTGAGATAGAGAAAACATCTTCTACAGGCATTAAGAAATCTTGATCAACATCTCTTTGTGGAGTTGGGATATAAGCATCAACTGCATCCATTAATGCAATGATTTTTTCTCCCCATGGTCCAACTGCACCAGCTTTAGCTTCTTCTAATGCTCTAAACGCAGAACCAGCAACAACTGGAGTGTCATCACCTGGGAAATCATAAGTTGATAAAAGCTCTCTAACTTCCATTTCAACTAATTCTAACATTTCGTCTTTGTCTTCGTCATCTAATTGATCTTCTTTATTTAAGAATACAACGATGTATGGAACACCAACTTGTTTAGATAATAGGATATGTTCTCTTGTTTGAGCCATTGGTCCATCAGTTGCAGCAATAACAATAATAGCACCATCCATTTGAGCAGCACCAGTAATCATGTTTTTAACATAATCGGCGTGACCTGGACAATCTACGTGTGCATAGTGTCTATTTGCTGTTTCATATTCAATATGAGAAGTAGCAATAGTAATACCTCTTTCTCTCTCTTCTGGAGCATTGTCGATTTGATCGTAATCTTTCATCTCTCCACCATATTTAACTGCTAAAACTGCAGAAATTGCAGCTGTTAAAGTAGTTTTACCGTGGTCAACGTGACCAATTGTTCCGATGTTAACGTGTGGCTTGTTTCTTGAAAATTTTTCTTTTGCCATAGAATTCCCCTTCTAAATTTTGGTTATTGCCCTCTGAGTAGATAAGCCTCTGGCTTCTCTATTCAGAGGGGATTAATTATTAATGCACGAATGCGTTGCGTATTATATACAAAAAATACTAAAAAAAACTTTAAGGGAGATAAATTTAAAGAGTTATAAAAAAAATGTGCTTATAACTCAGCTCCCAGTAATCAATAAATATGGAGCGGGAGACGAGACTCGAACTCGCGACAGTCTGCTTGGAAGGCAGAAGCTCTAGCCAACTGAGCTACTCCCGCAACATTGCGTGGTGGTGAGAGAAGGATTCGAACCTTCGAAGCCTGAGGCGGCGGATTTACAGTCCGCAGGATTTGACCACTCTCCAACCTCACCGTTGAAATTATTATTGTTCTGGTCAAGCGCTGATCTTTTAAAGATTACGCACGACAAAATG
>SABI01000537.1 GCA_009929055.1 Spirochaetia bacterium
ATGTACTACGGTATCTTTTTGCATGTCCATGGCAAACACAAGGTCCATAAAATATTCAAAGAACTCCCATATTACTCCTATAGTCATAGAGAAGCAAAAGGCTACAATTGCTAAGAATAGGGGAGAGAGTCTAAAAGTAATCTTTTCACTTTGATTGAGGATATCTACAAGGGAGAATCCTATTGCTGCTGCTAGAAAGCCATTAATTGTATGGAGCATTGTATCCCAAAAAGGATAGGCAACATAGTAAGAGCTCATTTCACCCAATATTTGAGCTGCAAAGATAAAGAAGAGAATTGAGTTCTCTAATGCATCAGGGATAGAAATGCGAGTCTTAGATTCAATGAGGGAGGGAACAGCAAAGAGAAGGAGTGTGAGAATACTAAAGAAGACATTTTCATAATTCTTCTCAAATAATTGATTAACCAATATTACTAACACAAACAATCTTAAAATGTAGTGAACTAAACGAGCACTATCACGTGTTTGAATCATCTCTTTAATTGATAGCCTCTCTCTTCTTTTCTTCACTCTCTTCTTCTCCATACACCTATTGTCCTGTTAAGGAGAGGTATGGTCAAGAGAATTAGAGATGAAAGAAAAAGCTTATTTTTAAAGTAATCTCATCTTCATGGTAAAAGAAGTAATAATTACTTTAACAATGCTCCTTTCATTAGAGAAGAGAATTTGTTTAATAAAAAACTCTCAACAAGAGTATTATTTCTTTAGGTAGAAAAGAAGACTATATGAGTGAGCTAGTTCTTCATTAAATTAAAGAGCCACATAAACATAATTCTCCTTCAGGTAATAAGAGAGAGAAAGATCATTATAGAAGAAGTAGATAATAGGATATGAGCCAAATCTTACAAGGCTATTTGATAAAAAGTAAATCAAGTAAGACAAAAGAGCTCTCATAATTACCATTCTATGGTAATCATAAAAAGAGTAAAAAAAAGAAAAAAATCTCCTTATCCACCTAATATACGAGGAAAATAGGGGAAATACCAAAACAGAGCAATAATCTCATTAGAAGATTATTTATATATAAAGTCCTGTAATAAAAAGAATAGAATCTGCACAAAAGAAATAACAATCTCACGATAATCAAATAAGGTATTAAATATAGCGCTTCTTGTTGCAACCCTGTTACTTTTAGGGTATCATCGCTGTTGTAGTTAGTAGATAAAGCAAAGGATGTGGGGGATACTTCTATGAGAGGAAATGAGAGAAATTATCATCAGTTTCATATAAGAATATCACCCATATTTATTCTGTAGAACTCAATAAAGATCTCTCTCCTAAAGAGAGATTTTCTTATTAGAAAGATCTACAGAAATTCTCTCCCAGGACACCTTAGAAAGCCAGTACCTGAGTTCGCTAGGACAGGATGAGTACAAGGAAGACACCCTCCTCAGAAAGAGAAAAGCAACTAATTAATAGTTGTGATGAGAGAGAAGAATCCT
>SABI01000538.1 GCA_009929055.1 Spirochaetia bacterium
ACAAATTATTTATAGCGAAGGGAAGATGTCCTCAGTTATTAGAAGAGGTTAAGAACTACCATTGGAAAGAGTATAGCGATGGAACTTATGGTATGAAGCCAACTCCTTATAAGATAGGAGACGATCTCGTGGATTGTCTTAAATATCTTGTGCTTAGTAGGCCTGATTACTTTGAGCATCCTAAGTTGAATATGTATGGGTTCTTAGAGAAGGAGGAAGAAGAGGATGGAGAGGTTGATATTAATGATACAATAGATGAGATGATGGGGGGAGATAGCTTTATCTAATATGTTATAATTGTATATATGGAAACTACTGTTATAGTATTGTGCATTTTACTTGGAGTATCTGTTATTGTACTAGGGATAGTTGCTAGTTTACAGGTTATTACAGGCTCTAAGGAGAGAAGAGAATTACAAAAGTTACTCAAAGCAAGAGACTTGCCAGAGTTTGTAGCCCACACAGAGCCAGAGCCAGATGAGATAGAAGACACAAGTAACCTAGTAGAGTTAGAGAATATGGATAGTGTTATTCAAGAAGCAATAGAGAAGACTATTAAGTAGACGAATTGTAGTTAACGAGGAGCATTAATCTAGTTTAGTATACAAATGGCAACAAGCACAGCCCAAAAGTACGAGGAAGGTAAACGTAAAGGTAAGTACGACAAAGAATATTGGATGCACTACACTCAAGAGAAGTTTGACGAGAGTAGGAACTGGAGAGGCTCAAATGTAGAACTACAATGGTTTGTTAACTATATGTACTACAAGGGTTACCAGAACCTCAAGTTTGACAAAACAACAGGAACATTTGTTAAGGATGTTAGAAATCCACTCACTTTTTACATTAATCATACCTACATGGTTTGTAGGGCTGTTAGAAACGCAGTAATGAAGGCTAATCCTACTTGGGATGTAGACGCATTGCCTTATGGAGAATTAGATAACGACACAAGTAGAATACTAGGAGAATACTTAGCATTCCAATACGATAGGCTCAACTTAGAAGAGAAGGTTAATAAGAGTTTGCTGTATGGATTACTTTATGGACTAGGTATATTCCAATATGGTTATGACGATAGGCTAGACGATGGAGAAGGTAACGCTTGGATAGAGTGTTTAGATCCTTTTGATACTTACTTAGACCCATACTGCACAAGTGTAGATGACGCTAGGTACATTATAAAGGTCATGAGTAAGCCTTTAGAGTTACTTGTTGACAACCCTAATTACGATAAAAAGATTACTGAGAACCTAACAACAACTTCTAACTTATCCGAGAGTGATTACAAGAATCTTATACTCAACAACGAGAACAACATAAACAACACCAGTAAGAATGTTATTTTACACGAGACCTGGTGTGTTACTAAGGAGGGTATTAGAGTAATAACAACAAGCCCACAAAGCAATGAGATACTTAGAAACGAATTAACAAGTTTTAAGAAGTTGCCTTTTGAGAT
>SABI01000539.1 GCA_009929055.1 Spirochaetia bacterium
ATGGAAGGGTTTGAATCACTTCCAGGGTCTGCAGTTGGCTCTGGAGGAGGGTACTCTGGGACTGGCAAAATTAAGTCTCAATCAAATAGGAATATAATTGTAAACATTGAGAATCTTCTAAACATTGAGACAGCTGAGCTTTTAGATGGAAAAGAGTCTATTAAAGACCAAGTTGTTCAAGTATTAATGGACGCTGTAAAAGACGTTGAATTAGCATATCAATAATATGGAACTAGTTAAAAACAATAAGAAAAAAATAGAGCCAAAAGGACTTATGTATATGCCAGTTACGAAAGCGACTGGCATCAAGTTCAACAACATGACTCTAGTTAAGGGTGGGATTACGCCTGTTTCAATACTCCAGTCAGTTAGATTAGACAAGCCTTTAATCCCTCAGGTCAAATCTCAATATGCCACAGCTAAGCAAGCTGTAGAAGGAAGAGCTAAAAACATTGCAGTCCAAATAGCTAGAACAGGTGTGTCAGACATATACAATTATCAGATTCTTAACAAGAAAAAAGTTAAACTTATTTCTAATGGAGAAGCAAATATTTATGATGAGACACCCTATAGAACTGACTTTGGTCAGATGGTTACAGACTACATTAAGTTTGAAATTGTTGATGATTTTATGGCTGAAGTTGACTCATATCAACAGCCATCTTTATTAACATTTTTTGACGCTCACGCTATTATGTCCGTATCTCAGAAGAAAAATGTGCTTATGACTACAGTACAGGGTAGAGACAGAACTAGAAAGGAATTTATAAGCGGTGGTGACTATATGGTTTCTATTAGTGGACTAATCACTGGAAAAAACCCAAACTTATATCCAACAGCCGAAGTTAAAAGTCTACTTAGAATAATGAACACAAAAGATGTTATTCCATGCTACAGTCCATTTTTAAGTACTTTTGGGATCAATGGATTGATCATATTAGACTTTGAGCTAACTCAAAGACAGGGATTTCATGCTAGTCAGCCATATAGAATAAGCGCAGTTTACGAACCAAGCACAGCGGTTCTTGTTGAAGAGAGCAGAAAGCAATTAGAGCAGAGAGAACAAGACATAGAGAAGGCTAAAGGATGGGTAATGATAGACAGCATTCTAGAAGCAGCTCAAGTTTCAAAAATTTTATCTTCACTATAATGGCAGATAGATTATTTAATTTTAATGTACTTACATCAATGATTATCATATCAAACGATCCTGGATTAGATGATATTGGATATTCTGATGTAAAGTACATCATAAAAGAAGTTAGTGAGGTAAAAATTGAGTCATCTTATAATTCATTGATTAACAAAGCAGAAGTAACACTTCCAAGAGCTACAATTATTGAAGCAACAACCAGTAAAAAAGTTGGAGTAAGAACAAAAGACTTAATTGGAGATCGAACTGACTCAATCTTCAGAAGGGGGCAAAGGATAACTATATGGCTTGGCTATGATGATGAC
>SABI01000540.1 GCA_009929055.1 Spirochaetia bacterium
TCTTACTCCTCCGTTTTCTGTTTTTCTTTCACCCTTATAATTTGCATAATCTTTAATTTCTGCATCACAAGGGATCTCTAATGTCAGATCCTGCAAAAGCTTTTCCAATAAATCAAGTCGCCTTTGCACATCGGGTAATCTATCACTCTTTCCACCGCCACCCCTATAAATTTCACTTAAAATATCCCGTTCGATATTTATTTTTTGCTGAATCAAATCAAATATCAAAGGATCCTTCTTTATAATCAAAAGATTACTTATCTCAAAGATTAAATCCTTATCAATAGACAAAACGACAGACTTACTTTCTTCTTCCAACCCCACCCCTGCTCTTGTAGCTACTATTATCTCACATATATATCGTCCCTCCCTCGCCAAATGCTCATCTAAAATGGTAAAGCCTTTTGTGTAAAGCCATTCTCTAAGCTTTTCTTGTGCATTTCTTGGCTGTAGAATTAATTTTTTAAATGACATAGTCTTATCCATATCATTTTCTAAGATTGATATGATTAGCTTGCCTCCCATTCCAGCAATTACAGCACAATCACATTCTCCCTTATCAATAAGAGAAAATCCATCTCCTAAGCGCAAATCCATAGGTGCACCAAGGATATGTCTTTCAATATTCTCTCTGGCCTTAAGAAGTGGTCCTTCATTAATATCACACAATATATATTTAGAGCAAATGTCATTCTCATGCAGAAAAATAGGCAACAGACCATGGTCAGTGCCTATATCAGCGATACTTTCACCTTTTTTAATACAACTAGCTATAGCTAACAGCCTTTCAGAAAGCCTCACCATTGTCTTTTTCCTATTCTATTCTAAATAATCCTTTAACTTTTTACTTCTACTTGGGTGCCTTAATTTCCTCAGGGCCTTTGCTTCAATCTGCCTGATTCGCTCTCTGGTAACATCAAAACGCCTTCCTACTTCCTCAAGCGTTCTGGCCCTACCATCATCCAATCCAAAACGCAACCTCAGAACCTTCTGTTCACGGTCAGTTAAAGTATCTAAAACCTCTACTAATTGTTCTTTAAGCATTGAAAACGCAGCGGCCTCTGCAGGTGCAGGCACATCCTCATCAGGGATAAAGTCACCTAAATGGCTATCTTCTTCTTCACCTATAGGAGTTTCCAAAGAAACAGGTTCTTGGGCAATCTTTAGAATCTCCCTTACCTTTTCTTCTGTTATGTCCATCTCAATTGCAATTTCCTCGGGAGTTGGCTCCCTTCCATATTCTTGAAGCAGCTGCCTTGAAATGCGAATTAATTTATTGATAGTTTCTACCATATGAACAGGAATACGAATCGTTCTAGCTTGGTCTGCAATAGACCTGGTTATAGCTTGCCTAATCCACCAGGTAGCATAGGTGCTGAATTTGTAACCCTTTCTCCAATCAAACTTGTCCACTGCTTTAATCAGTCCTAAGTTCCCTTCTTGAATCAAATCTAA
>SABI01000541.1 GCA_009929055.1 Spirochaetia bacterium
GAGATGCAGTATGGATTAATGCTAAAGTTGCCGAAAGACTTTCTGGAGCAGACTTTGATGGTGATACGGTTCTCGTAATTCCAAACAATAGAAAAGAAATTAAAACAGAAAAAGCATTGGAAGGATTAAAGGGCTTTGATCCTTCTGCTGCATATCCAGGATACGAAGGAATACCAGATCTTCCTGAGGGTCTAAAGCAAAAGTTAATGGGTGTTACAACAAATTTGATTACTGACATGACTCTTAAAGGGGCTTCTCCAGAAGAGTTAACTAGGGCCGTAAAGCATTCAATGGTAGTAATCGATGCACAGAAGCATCATCTTAATTATAAACAATCATATGAAGACAATGGAATTAAGGCTTTAACAATAAGGTACCAGGGCCATGTAGGAGATGATGGAGAGATTCACTATGGAGCATCAACTGTCATCTCTAGAGCTAAGAATGAAAAACGAGTTCCTCAGCGTAGAATGAGTTATCATGTAGATGAGAATGGAAATAAAGTCTACGTTCTTACTGGAGAAAAGACTCCAGTCTATAAGAAAGATAAAGAAACAGGAAAGAAAGTAATAGTTGGGTATACTCCGAAGCTGACTAAGTCTACACAAATGGCCGAAGCAGACGATGCATTTACTCTTTCTTCCGGTACTCCTCAAGAAACAGCATACGCAACTCATGCTAACAAGCTTAAAGATTTAGCAAGAGAAGCAAGAAAAGAATGGGTGAATACTCCAAACATAGAGTGGTCTCAGTCTGCTAGAAAGACCTACGCAAAAGAAGTAGAAAGTTTGAATGCCAGTCTTAATCGAGCTAAGAGTAAAGCTCCTTATGAACGAAAGGCACAGCTTATAGCCAACTCTAAGGTGGCCGCAGCAAGATCAGACAATCCAGACTTGACAAAGAAAGAGCTTTCTAAAATAGGTACTCAAGCGCTTGCGGCTGCAAGAGCAAGTCTTGGACTTAAGAAATCTCCAATTGAAATCTCTCCTAAAGAATGGGAAGCTATTCAGGCTGGAGCATTGAGCGAAAGCAATCTCGAAGATATTCTTAAACGAACTGACATAGACATCATTAGAGATTATGCAACTCCGGCGAGTAAGAAAGAGATTACTGCAGCTAAGCGAGCTCAGATTAAAAACTATTACAATCTTGGCTATACACAAGATGAGATTTCTGATATGCTTGGCTATTCGGCGAGTACAATTAATAAGGTTCTTTCTGAATAATAAGTATAGGGAGATTACAATTAAGTAGTCTCCCTATACTTTTAGTACAAGTAACATGGCTGGGTTCTTTTTTGTTATACTCCCGTCCCATATTCTTCTACTAATCCCCCCCCCCCTCTATAATAATTATCTATAGCGATCAAATATGACCTTACAACAATCACTTCTTCTTTTGGAATTTGTCTAACTTTCTCTCCATATTTAAACAAAAATGCATTAGCATCATTAT
>SABI01000542.1 GCA_009929055.1 Spirochaetia bacterium
ATGCTGTACAGTGTGCTATAGAGCAAAGCGAGAGTTGTGAAGAGTTAGCACATAAACTAAATGTACTATATAACCGAACAGAGATTAAAAAGAGTTATGGTAAATATGGCTCGTTGTAGAACTCTAAGAAGGGGGAGACCAAATGAATAAGTACGAAGAGGCTCAAGAGCTTATTGAACAAGCAAGGCTCCTAAGGGGAACGAGCCATGTGGCAGCTAAAGCATTGTTTCTAAGAGCGGCAGATATCCATCGAGATTTTATTCGTACCTTAGTGGACAAACCAAAAACACTGGGGGTGTATGGGCTGAGTGCCGCCTCTCTATACGTACAAGCTGAAGAGTTGGACAAAGCTGAGTCTTTAATAAGGGGGTTACTCAGTATGCAAATTACACCCTATGATAAGAAAAGACTTAAGGAGCTGTTGGATTCGATTGCCAAGGTTTAAGTATAATTACCTATGCCCAGTTTGCAGTAAGGCTACTTTGGCCGTTAAATACAATGGAAGATATAAGCTGCTTAATGTTATAAACATGCGCTTTCTAAAAAGTGAATGTAAGAAAGAACAAGTGGTTTGTTTATCTTCCAATTGTACTTTTACCTGTAAAACAATAAATAAACTCATGAGAAACTATAACGCCTTAAGTAAAGAAAAGGTAGTTAAACAAGAGTTGGAGCAGGTGGAAAACCCCTGGGAGAAACAAAACAGTTACATCGCTGTACTCAACTGGACACGTAAACTTGGTGTCGAAGTAGACACCTCACTCATATGGGCACTTGTCAGAGATGAAGAGATGCTCAGTATGTTGAAAAGGCCCTACTGGAAAAAAGATGAAATCACATGTACATATTTAATGTACTACTTAATAGAAGGAGAGTTCCCAGAATGTCATATAACGAAAGATTACCTACTGAGGAAGTAGTTGAATTTAATGTCACTTACAAAGTCAACAAAGATAAACTTGAGGCCACAAAGAAGCTGCTTTCTGATTCTTTAACTTCAATGGGTTACACAGTTAAACCCGTAGAAGATATAAACTATCTGAGCCAGCCTATTGTTGACATGGCTGAAACAGATGAGTCCTTAAGATTTACCACCATGCTGACAGAACATACCCTTCAGTTGTATATATCAGATGTGTTGGCCATTTCAACAAGTCCTATTGAAATAACATTGTTTGTGACTGATAGCCAGTTAAGGCTAAGGTGTGACAATGGTGAATCTCTTCTTATAATGGAAGATGTCCACAAGAGGATATTCCAATGAGCTTTGCGCATATAGCGGATACCCATCTCGGTTATAGACAATTCAATAAATCTATTCAGAAAGATATCCTTCTGAACGTCAGGGAATATGATGTATTTCAATCCTTTGTTAAGGCTTTAGATTTATGTGAAGAGGCTGGAGTAGGCACCGTACTTATAGCTGGGGATATGTTCCATAATGTAAGACCATCT
>SABI01000116.1 GCA_009929055.1 Spirochaetia bacterium
GTCCAGTTACTACATAGACTTCTTGGTTTGTTGCTGCAAAGTTTCTTACAACAGCTTCCAAATCTGCCCAAATTCCCCTATTAAACTTGGGTTCTTGAGGACTCATATTGCTCATAAAAAATGTTTCACTCATAGCAGACTCGGACCATGACGCATCTGCTGCTGGAATAAGGTGACCTCTGTCGTATCCACTCTTACGATAATCTTCTAACTGGGCAGAGCCTGTTGTGATAAGAGGATCACTACGAAAGTTGTCTTTTCTGTCATAAAGGCCATATAATTCATCTTGAGTGAGATGGTAAGCTACCCAACGGGCTTGTTCAGTCTGTTCATCATAAACTAATGAGTATCCTGTGTGGAGAATGAGAGTCTCTCCATCTTCTAATAGGGGAATCTCTAGTCCAGCGAGGACTTTATCATTCTCTTTTTCATAGTAATAAGAGGGAACACTCGGGGTTATAAAGTACAATACAATATAGGCAGTAAGGAGAATAATGAGTGTAATACCTATTCTTTTTAAGAGAGATTTCTTTTTTCTTCCCATGAGTTCCTCTTTTAGATGAGTCTAATATATCTACTCAATAGCCTCAATATGATCATTACTTTTAATTGCTGGTATGATGAGAAGAATGAGGGAGCTAAGAATAAGTAATATAATATCTAGGTAGATATTGGTTTCATTAATGATAAAAAAGGGATGGCTAATGATAGATGAGTGACGGTAGTTCATTATCGTAGCGATATAGAAGTTATTCATAATATGAGCCCCTAGGGCAACTTCTATCCCTTTATGATGATAGACAATCAACATGAAAAAGAATCCTGAGAGGAAATAGTAGGTTAAGACGAGGAAAAAAGAATTCTCCATTTTCAGCTCTGCATTAAGAGAGTGGGCA
Organism: Spirochaetia bacterium; assembly: GCA_009929055.1. Lineage (GTDB taxonomy): Bacteria > Spirochaetota > Spirochaetia > Sphaerochaetales > Sphaerochaetaceae > SABI01. The sequence continues at coordinate 897 of SABI01000116.1, forward strand.
AGGGTGAACAATATAGCTGAAATGAGGGCTACAAGATACTTATGTACTTTTACATGATTAAAGGCGCGGTAAAAGAGAGCTCTAAATAGAATTTCTTCTCCTAGCGCTTGTACTGGGCTACAGATAAGGGCAACAAAGAACATCAAGAGATGGATGTTGATATCATCTATATAATGGGTGATAAGAATCTCATCAAAGAAAATGATAGTAAAAATTGAGTTTACTATCATTGCTATGAGCCACACAGACATCCCTAATAACAGACCTTTATAATTAAATTTCTGGTAATCTGAAATAAATGAAAGAAAGCTCGTTCTTGAAACAATTCGGATAAAGATGATGAGAACAATTAATAAGAAGAAAAAGTTGGCATGTTGAATACCGTAAAGGAGTATTGGGTTTGCTGCATAGAGGGAAGTTTGCGTAATATATAATAATTGTTGAGTTATATAATTACCCCCAACTGCCCACAAGATTTGAATAGTGAAGAATGAAATTATATAGTGAGAAAAGGGGAGGAGAGGGGATGAAAATTTATATTTCATGTGGTTGAGTATACCATAAATGATGGTATAATTACACATTATGAATCTTACCACAACTGAAGCTGTTCGAAATGCTGTCTTTTCCTCATTTGATGATTTTTCTACTTACTCTATTTTCCCAAATGAAAACATTCGACGCTTTTGGGTAGAAGATTATGCCCTTAAAAGTGAAAAAGGGGCATTACTCCTTCATAAAGTTCTTGCGTGGGATAATTTCACCTCTTTTTTTTATGAAACTAATGATAAAAAAGCGAGCGATTACACAACAAAATATCTCTTTGCACAACAGCTATTAGAACACTATCAAGATCAATTAAGCCATTTTATTCAACCCAATTTTCCCCATCTTAGTAGCAACCTCACCTCTTCAATAGTCTCTCTCCTCTCTAACTATCCCTCTATCAAGAGGTTAGAAAAAGAGGAAAGTGAACAATATTTTTCCCTTCCTCCTTCTTACAGAAAAGACATCGATGTGATTGTAAGAGAGTACATCTCTTTTCTTGACGAAAGAGAATTATATGATTCTTCCTTTATAGAGAAGCATGAATGTAAAGAAAAAAAGCTTCTTACATCGAAGGTTGTATTGTTCTTTCCAGAGTTATGCACATCCTATGCCCAATATGAAGAGCTCGTTGAGAACATCCCCAATATTACTATCTACAGGGTGAAAACTGAAAAGCAGGTTCCTTTACTCGTCTATGATAATGAAAGAAAAGAGATTGCCTCTACAATTGTAAAGATAAAAAAATTATTACTTCAAGGCTTATCGCATGATGATATTATTATCACGGTAGGAGAGTTAAAAAGATTAAGAAGGTATATAGAATTAGAAGCACTTAGTAACCAACTTCCCCTAACTATAGTGAGCGGTACCTCTATTTTCGACTATAGTGTCGGTGCTATGTTTTTATCATTTAAAGAGGTGCATCAGTACCATTTTGATGTTGAGTATGTGAAGAAATTACTTCTTAGTCCCACAATTCCTTGGAAAGAAAAAGAGATTCATAGGAACTTGATAAAAAGAGGATACGAACTTCATATTCACCAAAGAAGTTCATACCATCAATATAATGATTGGAAAAAGAAATTAGACACCTCTAATAAAGAAGATAAAAAGCTCTATGACTATGCCTTTCGTCTATTCCAGATAATTGATAAAATGGTCACTTCTCGTAGTGCGAGTCACATCTCTCAATCACTATTGATGTTACAGAATAACTACTTTATAGAAGGCTCCTTCGCACTAGACTCCACCCTTGTTGTCCAAAGTGTAGAAAACCAAGCCTACACCTTTTGTTTAGAACAACTTAAAGTTCTCTCTAATCAAATCTCTTTGTGTAAACTTGAAATAGATTCTTCTCTCTATTCTTTCTTCATTACTCTTCTTCAATCAAAGAAATTTAACCCTACAGGGAAACATATGGGTATTCGTGTATATGATTGGCAGCATGGGGTAGGCCTTGCCCCCCCTTATCATTTCTTTATTAACTGCAGTTCTCAAATTATCGATTCTCCTAGTCTTCATCTCCCCCTTCTCCCCTCCTTTTCAATTGAAGAGGGGGAAAAGGATGCCCTTCTTGGCTATTATATGGCAAGTGGTGAACATCTCCTCTATTCATATTCTCCTATAGGATTTTCAAATACGGCAAATCTTCCTGCAAGTTTTTTTGTTAGTCATTCCCTTTTACAGAAAGCTGATACGAATGAATCAACCCTATTAACTTTAGAAGAGAGGGCGTGGGAAGAAAATATGGCTCCTCGTAAACATCTATTTAGTAAATCTCAAATACAAGGGTTTACATATGCTTGTTCTACTTTCTTTAATGAAAAAAAGATTGATCTAGCAAAAAATGAGATATCATTGCCGATAGCTCTATATGTTGAAAATGAAGATAATCTTATTCCCCTATCGAGTTCTTCTCTAGAGATGTTTGAAAGTTGTCCATTTAAATATATAAGTGCATATCTCTTTAAGGTGAAGAAAGAGGATTTCGAGGAGGTAATTCTTGACCATGGGGAGATAGGAAGCTTACAACACGAAATATTAGCTCAATTTTTTATGAGAGTCGAAAATGAGTTGGGCTCTTTTACCCCTCATCAACCATCAACCATGGAGCAAATCCTTAGAGAAGTTATCGACGAGATGGTGAAAAAGGTTACCTATGTAAGAGGTGATGTGGAGAGCCATATTGTTCACTATATGAGAGTTCATTACTTTGATTCTCTCCTTGCAATTATTGATAAAGAGATAGAATTATATGGGAGCAACCACACAAAAGCTGTTGAATTAGATCTTAAGTATGATGAAGTTGAAAGAGGCTATCAGTTGAAAGGGAGAATTGACCGCGTTATCACCTACATAAAAGGGGATAAAGAGAAGGGTGCTGTTATAGATTATAAGAAATCTACCACCCCAACAAAAAAAGAGTTCAGTAAAACAAGTGAGTCTCTCTCTTCTTACCAACTTCCTCTATATAAGCTGTTAATTGACCACAATCCTTCTTCTGTTATTAAAAGTGTCGATAGCGCCTCTTACTACAATATTAGTAAGGAAAAATATCTAGAAATATGGGGTGATGGAGAAGAGGAGTTAGCTGCTCATTTTTGTACATTAAGTAAAAAAGCAATTAATATGATGGTAGATAGGATAAAAAATGGAGACCTTGGTGCTACTCCTTCAAAAACCTCGTGTGAACATTGTGATTACAGGAGGTTGTGTAGAAGGAGATATTTCTTACCATGATGGACCAAAATACATTACTTGAAGTAATAAAAAAATTTAATAGTGATCAACAAGAGGCAATCCTTTGTGATACCAACTGCGTCGTAACAGCAGGGGCTGGTTCTGGAAAGACAAGTGTCCTCACCTACAGGTTCTTCTCTCTTGTGGCAACAGGAAAAGCAGATGTAGATCAAATTCTAACCCTCACGTTTACTAAAGCAGCGGCAGCTCAAATGTATGGACGAATATATGATCTTTTTATTGCTTACAAAGATGATGAACATATAAAAGAGCAACTTGAGAAGTTTTCCTCTTCTACAATAAGTACAATAGATAGTTTTTGTTATTCAATTGTCTCTTCTGACTTGAGACGATTTGGCCTCTCTCCAGATTTTATCCTCGATAATGATGCTTCTGTAGAAATAGCCCAAATGTGTGCTCATCAAACCATTATCCATTTTAAAGATGACCCTGCTATACAATTTCTCATTGAAGCCTATAATCCTGAAGTTCTCACCCAGGAGGTCTTAGTTTCCTTAGCAATTGAAAATTTTTATTTAGGTGATGAATTTCACCCCTACATGTGTGTGAATATAGTTGAAGAGTACCTTACCAATAAACAAGAGAATGCAATAATTATCATCAAGGAAATTGTTCAGCAACTCCTTTCATTTAATTTAAGAGGAAGCGTTGCTTCTAAAAATAAGGAGTTCTTAGAATATCTCAATAAAGTAATCTCTCTCCCCTTTTCCTCTTTTGTATTAGAGGTGCGTAATATTAAAAATAGCAAAAGATTAACAAAAAGTAGTGTAAAAGAGGCTGAAAAAGAGGAGTATAATAGATTAGTAGAAGAGGGTAGAGATTTACTAGATCAATTAGTTTCTCTTACTCTTGCTATAGAGCAAAAGGCAGTATTGCCAGGTATGTATGAATTGTTCTCCTATTTTCATGATCTTTATATTGAGAGTAAGAGAAAAGGACAAGTTCTCACCTATAACGATATTGCCCACATGGCAAAGATTGTATTAGTTGAAAATGAGGTATTAAGAAAGAAGTTCTCTTCCCTTTTTACCTACATCATGGTAGATGAATTTCAAGATACAAACTCCCTACAAAAACAGATAATCTACCTTTTAGCGACCACAGAGCCTGTAGTGAAAGAGATCCCTGTCTCTGCTACCTCCCTTGCTCAGAAAAAACTCTTCTTTGTAGGGGATGAGAAGCAATCTATTTATCGTTTTAGAGGAGCTGATGTGAGGGTCTTTAAAGGTCTTCATGAAGAAATAATCTCCTCTGGGGGATCTCACATTAGGTTGAAGAAGAATTATCGAAGTCAAACACCTCTTATAAATATCTTCAACTCATTGTTTAGTAACATTCTCTCTCATTCAAGTGAATCATTTGAAGCGAGTTTTGATCCATTAGAAGGGGTCAAAGAGAATCCTTCTATTATTTCAAAAGCTTCTCTTGCAATTATCCCTTATGAGGAAAATAATCCCACTACTATTGTTGAAGGAGATGATATTTCTCCTGTTGGTGTTGAAAAAGAGGCTCTCTATATAGCTAATAAAATTAGAGCGATGGTTGAAACAGATGAGTATCTCATAGAAGAGGATGGTGAAGTAAAACGGCCCTCCTATAAAGATATTGCCATATTACTAAGAACTACCTCTAGTCAAATGTATTATGAGAAAGCACTAAGAAGTGCCCATATCCCCTATGTTCTTTCTTCGGTAAAATCTCTCTTTCTAGAAGCCCCTTTAAATGACATCTACAACATGTTGAATCTCATCGTCTATAGTGAAGACTTCGTCTCATATGCCTCCCTCTTACGCTCTGGTTTTTGTAATATAGATGATCTCTCCCTTATCACACTATTAGAAAGGGCAAGGGAAGAGCATTCTATTTTTAGTGAAATAGAGTTGAGCGATAATAGTGAAGATGAGAAATATGAGAGGGTAAAAGAGTTATATTCAACATTATTGGTAATGAGTAAGAATCAAAATATCTCGTCCCTCGTTACCTACCTTTGGTATAATGGAGGGTATCGTAATCATCTTCTTACCTCCCCCTTGTACAGAGTTTACTTGGAACACTTTGATTACATCGTAGAACTTACCCTCGATATCGAAAGGAAGGGGGGGAACCTTCTCTCTTTCTTAGATTATGTACGTCCAAGACTTGGAAAGAGTGAGAAAATGGGGGAGTTGGAGATTCTGAGTGATGATAGCAACGGAGTGAATATTATGACGATTCATAAAAGTAAAGGATTGGAATTCCCTATTGTTATTATTGCTAATGCTGGAGGAGGCTCTATTGGCATGAAGACTCCTGAAGTATTTTACCACGAATATCTCGATACCCTCATTCCTGTTCCTCGCCATATGAAGGAGGATGGAGTCTATAAAAATATCCTCTTTGAACATGAAAAAGGCCTCCTTGAAAAAAGTGAGCAGGCAGAATTAAAAAGATTGCTCTATGTTGCTTTCACTCGAGCTCAATTTCACCTTCTTGTTACCTCTTACGATAACAACAGAAATTTGAATGAAAAGCTTCAAGATAAAAACTTCTTATCGATGATTAGTTTCTATTCAGCGCAATCAATAGATGGCCTCACGAATGAAATAGTTGAGGGCTATGAATTAGAAGATAAGGAACTTTTATCTAGAAGAAAGATCATAAAAGAGGCCCTTTCAAAGAAAGATTGGTATATGCAAGGAGAAGAAGAGATTCCATATATACATAAAGTGGTTGGGGTAACCTCTTTAAGTAAGGTACAAGAGACAAAAGATGATAATCTGTTGATACTTAAGAGTTATGAGAGTGATGACGTATTAGAGAAATACCACATATATAATCTATTTGGAACATGGACCCATGCCCTTTTTGAGTATGCTATTACCCACTTAGGCCCCTCATTTTCCTATGATGAAGCTTTATTAAATAAAGAAGTAGCTATGAGTATCATGCCCAGTGAATTTAAATCAGTAGGTGTAACCGAAGGGGACATTACTGTGTTAATACGTGACATGTTGATGATGGTGAACTCGTTTTTTGCCTCTCCTTTTTATCACTCATTACTTACTGCCCAATTGGTACTTATAGAGAGTGAAGTTCCTTTTATTGCTAAAGTGAACTATGAAGGAGAGGAGGTTGTAGTAAGTGGAATAATTGATCTCTTATTAGAATATGAAAATTCTATAATCATCTTAGACTTCAAGACAGACAAAATTGTTGACCCATCAATTCATAAAACCCAGCTAGAACTCTATATTCAAGCGATGAAGAAAATCTATGAAAAAGAGATGAAAGCAGTCCTTTGTTATGTGAGAGAGTGTGGTAATGAGAAGTGGCTATAGAGGATATTCTTCTAGAAGTTTTTTCTCTGCTTCACAAATTGCCTTAATTGCCTCTTTAACAGCACTCTTAGGAGAAGCGTAATTGAAGCGAACAAATTCTTTGTAAGCAGGTCCAAACCACGAGCCGTCATTCATTGCAATTCC
>SABI01000543.1 GCA_009929055.1 Spirochaetia bacterium
TATTCGCAGAATAGGTCAAAGTCTTAAACGCAACTCTCAAAAGGGACAGAAAGAAATTGCAAACCTAATCAGTACAACCGAAGAGGCAATTGGTGGAACAAGGGTAATCAGAGCATATAATGCTCAAAAGATAATTAAGGAGAAGTTCTCAAACCAAAATAATCAATATACTAAATTCCTAACTAAGATATATCGCCGTAGAGAGCTTGCCTCTCCTTTAACCGAAGTATTTGCAATTCTTGCAATGGTATTGATAGTATTGTTTGGAGGGATAATGGTTATTGATAATGAGCTTCACCCAAGCATATTAATTGGTTTTGTAATCCTCTTTGCAAGAATAATCTCTCCAATCCAAAGCTTAACCACAGCTTATTATAATCTTCAAAAGGGTTCAGTAGCAGCTACTCGACTTTATGAAATTCTTGATGCAAGCGAGAGGATTGAAGAAAGAGAAAATCCTTTAAGCATTAGTACTTTAGAAAAAGATATAGTTTTAGATAAAGTTTCGTTTTCTTATGAGGATAATGGGAAAAAGGAATTGGTATTAGATGAAGTATCACTTGAAATTAAAAAAGGAGAAACAATTGCAATTGTAGGGGCTTCTGGAGCTGGCAAATCAACTCTTTTAGACCTAATACCTCGTTTCCATGATACTGAAAAGGGAAGTGTTTTAATCGATGGAATAGAGATTAAAGATTTACATATCAATCAACTTAGAGCAATTATAGGTATAGTATCCCAAAACTCTATCCTATTTAATGATACTATTTATGGCAATATATCTTTTGGAAAGACGTATTCAATGGATGAGGTAATAGAGGCTGCAAAGCTTGCTAATGCTCATGATTTTATTTCCAAACTTCCTAAGGGATATTATACTAATATAGGAGATAGGGGGCTTAATCTTTCGGGAGGGGAGCGTCAAAGGATATGTATAGCAAGAGCAATTATAAAAAATCCTTCAATACTTCTATTAGACGAAGCAACCTCTGCCTTGGATACTCAAAGCGAAAAGCTTGTTCAAATATCTTTGGAAAATCTTATGCGTGGCAGAACAACACTTGTAATAGCACATAGACTTTCAACTATTATCAATTCAGATAAGATAATTGTGATGGATAAGGGAAGAATAATAGAGGTTGGTAACCATAATGAATTAATTCAAAAACAAGGCGTTTACTCCAACTTAGTTAAGCTTCAAACTCTTTAAAATAAATATCTAAAAGGTAGCAATACCCATTCAAAGAACTTTTCTATTCTTGGTCTTGTTTTCCAATTCTCATAATTAAAGCTAATGCAATTCTCATAAGTAGCCTCAAAATGTCTTTGTAGTTTCTCAATAACTTCTACTTCATCTCCTATCAATGCTAATTCGTATTGGTAACGGAAGCTACGGTAATCGAAGTTGGAAGAAGAGATTGAGAATAGCTTATTATCGATCATTAATCC
>SABI01000544.1 GCA_009929055.1 Spirochaetia bacterium
CCTCTACACCTGGGAATATGCTACTAATGAATTGCTTATAGCCATCATGAATAGTGATTGGTAAATTGGTTCCAAGAATTATTCCAGTAAGGCTTTTTGAGATATCCAAATAGTGACTATCCGGTATATTGCCTATCAATAAGAATCGATACTCATTTTCTTGGCAGTAATCCTTATCTTTAACAAAGAAGTATTTACGGAATTTGGTATCAAAATATTTTGGTGAAGATATTTCTTTGAGTAATTCATTTGGATCTTGAAGAGCATGAAAAGGGCTTAAATTTTTCTTATAAACAATCTTATGATGGGATTTTTTATTATAACTGAGATTGTTGAAATCCTCTACAATTTGGGTATAAGAAAATTCAAGGCACACCCCTTCATGCTTGTTCCCGTACTGTTCCCACATTCTTGGTTTCATTGATCCTTTTTGGGTATTTGGAGTATCCATTACGAATGAAAGGAATTGTGAATTTTTCCAACATTTTTCCAGCTCCATCAACTTGTTTTTAATGCCTAGTTGCGCCTCGGCAGAATAGTCTTCTTGCCAATATGGATAGAATTCATATTCAAAATCATGAGGTATAAACTCATAGGGGTCTCTTGATTCTCCAAATCTAGAGAATTTAAGTTGCTTTTCGGGGAGGATATATTTTAGGAATTTCTCAATGCTTGTGTAGTGATAGAGCTTTGTAGGAGAAATAGCTGATGGCATAAAAAGCTCCATTCTTTACATACTGAGGAATTTCTTAATTTCGCTTATCGCCTCTGCATCCATCGTGAATGGATCGACATAATATTGCAGGACAAGACTCGAAGAGTTTTTAAGCTTCTCAATTATTCCTTTACTTAGTATAAATCCGGCTCTTTCCTCTACACCTCCATTGAGTACAAGCCGTGAAGGGTCGTCATCTGTTAGTGTAAATAACTCACCATCGATTTTAAGTTGTAGTTTCTCGATGAATTTCCAGTAGCCTCCAGTATAGTCTACATAAAATAGGAAAGTCTTCGTATCGGACCGTTCAAGAGATGAAAGGGTAATAAAATTATTTCCTTTACCTATTCCAACATCTTTATGAATGATCATTTCATCGACTTTGATATCACCTGCGATGTTAGGAATCACACGAGTCTTTACTTCATACAATGGAGTAAAGTAAAGCTTGTCGGATGTAGTGCATGAGCTTATAAGAAGAATAAGAACTATTGATAGGATAACCAACAACCTCTTTCTAAACATAAATATCCCCCTATTTATATCTTCCAAACATTATCGCTCATAGTTATATGAATTACAAGGAAAAACGCTCCGAGGCAATGTCTGATTATGAAGTATCAGGTAACGATCAAATAAATGTTATCTTGGCATTGTTGGTCAATCAAGCTTAATTACAGGCCCTATTCCAAAACTTTTGAGCAATATACGGAGGTAGAGATGGTATTCTTA
>SABI01000545.1 GCA_009929055.1 Spirochaetia bacterium
TCTAGCTCTTATAGTTCTTTCACCAGTGCTTCTCATTACAGCACTACTGGTGAGAATAAAGCTAGGGACTCCTGTCATCTTCAAGCAGAAGCGTCCAGGCCTTAATGAGAAGATATTCACCCTCTATAAATTCAGGACCATGACAGATCAGAAGGATGAACAAGGCAATCTTCTTCCCGATGAAGTAAGACTCACCAAGTTTGGCAAAATGCTCAGATCAACAAGTCTTGATGAGCTTCCAGAGCTCTGGAATATCTTGAAAGGGGATATGAGTGTGGTGGGGCCGAGGCCACTAGCAGTTCAGTATTTACCGTATTACACAGATGAGGAAAGGAAGCGTCATTCGGTAAGACCAGGGTTGACAGGACTTGCACAAGTGAATGGTAGGAATGCGATATCGTGGGAAGAAAGATTTAGTTATGATTTACAATATATTAAAAGTATTAGTCTGCTAATCGATATTAAAGTGATTATAGATAGCATGTTAGTTGTTATTAGCAGGAAAAATATTGCACAAGGTGAATCGAGTCCAGAATCTTTTCATATTTCAAGACAGAAAGATGGATAGCAAAATTCTGATGTAGCGAAGCTGATTAATAACGACAGTATGACTCTCGAGTTAAATAAAACTGTTGGTTAAAATTTTGGCGTTTTGTAAAAAGATAAATCTAGAGGTAATATAGATGTATATCAAAGGAAAGATGGTTCTATTACGAGCGATAGAAGAAACAGATCTCCCAATTTTACAAGAAATGATTAATGACCCAGAGCTCGAAAACTGTGTAGTGGGTTGGTCATGGCCAGTTTCATTAGCAGGTCAAAAAGCTTGGTACATAGAAAATCTGAAATCTACTACCAACCAAAGATTCATTATTGAGTATGAAAATGAAGCTATGGGTTTGATAGTATTATCTGATATTGACTGGAAAAACAGGAAAGCTACTACTGGAATAAAGTTATCAAGGCAATGCCCGAAGGGTAAAGGTATCGGAACTGATGCTGTAATGGCACTTGAGCGATATTCATTTAATGAGTTAAACCTAAACCGACTAGAAGGAAGTTGGTTTCCTGAGAATATTGCATCTGCTAGTTTACATAAAAAATGTGGTTGGAAAGAAGAAGGTTTACAAAGGAAGGCAATCTTTAAAAATGGGCAATATCAAGATTTAGTAATAGTCGGTTGCCTAAAACAAGATTATGAAGAGGTTGTTAGTGCCAGTAAGTATTGGAATTAACCATAAATCATCTATACTATTTTTGCAGTATTTTTATAAATGTTTATGAGTTATCAAAATATGTTATTTATCTGGAGATAATTAATTGAGTAGAACCATTGGCATCACCGGAACCGGTTACTACCTTCCCTCGAAGGTGGTCACAAACAAGGATCTTGAAAAGACAATCGATACCACCGATGAGTGGATTTTCTCGAAGGTCGGAGTC
>SABI01000117.1 GCA_009929055.1 Spirochaetia bacterium
GATGTAGAGAGACAGGTGCTCAGTCGTGCTGTAGGAGCACATTTAGAGCACCGGATTCTCATCTACAACAACAGAACAGTTGTCTTTAGTGCAGAGCATTAATTTAAGTCAGTAAAGGAAGGGTGGACAAATACTCCATCTTTTCTGATGAGCTCTCCATCCATCCATATTTCTCCCCCCCCATACTGTGGGGTTTGAATTTGTACTAAATCCCAGTGAACACTACTACGATTTGTATTATCACAATTGGTGTAGGCATTTCCTGGAGTAAAGTGGATAGAGCCAGCAATTTTCTCATCAAAAAGGGTGTTATCCATAGCAAATGTAATAGCAGGATTACACCCTAAAGCAAACTCTCCAAAATAGCGGGCAACTTTATCACTATCGAGGACTTTGTTAATAGCAATGGTATCATCACTTGTTGCTTCTACGATTTTGCCTTCTTTAATAACAAATCTTACATCATTAAAGGTGTGTCCATGGTAGGTGCTTGCTGTGTTGTAGTGGATAACACCGTTTACACTATTGAGTACTGGTGCTGAATAGACCTCTCCATCTGGAATGTTTCTATGGCCAGAACATTTGACTGAACCTATGTTTTTTATACTGAAAGAGAGGTCTGTATCTTTAGCAATAATATGAACTCTATCTACTTGGTCCATAAAAGCTTTGGCTTTATCCATAGCTTTATCCATTGCTTCATAATCAACTTCACTCGTTACTCTATAAAAGTACTCTTCAAATTCCTTAAAACTCATATTTGCCTTATAAGCCATTAAAGAAGTTGGATAACGAAGGACTACCCATTTCGTGTGTGGCACCCTTATATCATGATGGACTTTATTGTTATAAATTTTATTATAAAGTTCATATCCTTTTCCAACATGGGCCATCTCGGCTGGGTTCACTATTCCCCTAATTCCTATAAAGGCATCCATATTATTCATTCTATACGAATCATTATCTGTCCAACCAGTTAAAGATTCACTCGAAGCACCCTTTATTAAAGCCCTTTCTATAGCTATGTTAGAGATATTTACTTCGGGATAGCCTCCTGCCTGGTAGACTTCTTCAATTAGTGCTTCAACCATGCTAATAGGCACATCAGTTGCATTAATTAAACACCTCTCCCCTTTTTTCAAAGATACACTATAGGTGACTAATAGGTGAGCGAGTTGTTGCTCTTTATGTGAACTCATTTATTTTTTCTCCTTGTAGAGAGGCTCTTGGAATGGATTTATTCCATCTTCAAAGAGGCTATATTCTCTTAATTGGTTATTATTATAATCATAAAACTGAATTTTTGAGGCAATAAGGTGCAATAAAGGATGTTCTTTTCCCCCATATAATGAGTCTCCTATGATAGGAAAAGAGGCCCATGCAAGATGGCTTCTAACTTGGTGACGAAATCCTTTTGTAAGTGTTACGACAAAAAGGTGTTTATTATGCCCTTGCTCTCCAATATATGTTATGAGAGATGTGTATGCGTTTGGGGAACTTTTTCTTTTATTAAATATGTGAGAGTCTTCAGTTACCGGTCTCACCTCTTTTCTTCCTCTTCCATAAGGGCGAAAAGATGAATGTAATTCTATAGGGTTCTCTTTTTGGAAGTCAATTTCTATTGATGGATACCCTAACTTTTCGTTTTCATCGTTGGTGGACAAGGCGTGATATGTCTTTTTAAAACGACCTTGTTTTTGTTCTTCTTTGAAATAATTATAAGCATCTATTGTTCGAGCAATAAGAACAAGACCTCGAGTAGAATTATCGAGTCGATGGAGAACTCCCCCTTCATGGTCTTTAAAAAGAATCTCAGGGTACCTAAGAGCTACTTGTGAAAGAAGGGTATCACTATCTCTCTCATTTTTTAGCGGAACAGATGGAAGTTCATGGTTTTTTGACACAATAAGGTAGTGAGGTGTTTCAGCTATAATCTGATAAGAAAAATCCATAGAGTGTATCATAACAGAAGAGGTTTAAAAGTTGTAGTGATATATTCATTATATAGAAGAAATGGGTTGCTCTTCATTAAGAGGTATCTCTTCTTTTTCGTCAGTATTCTTATTAAGAAGGGCATACAATACAATAATGCCAATAAGTCCTCCAACGACATTCGTTATGAAGGAAGCGATAAATATCCCCTTCTCTTGGAAATAAAAAGAGAGGAGTAACGCTACTGGTACGTTAACAATAAATGCTTTAATAAGGGATATAAAAGCTGAGTGAAGAGGCTTATTCATTCCGTTCAAACTTTGACTAACGATAATTAACATGCCAAGGAACCCATAACTGAGACTCACAATTTTTAAATACGAAGAGCCAGATGTTACTATTGTTGGATCATTATTGAAAAGTCTTACAATTGGTTCAGCAAAGAATAAGAGGAAAACAAAAATTAATACTCCATACCCTATTGAGATGATGCTCGTAAATGTAGCAGCTTTTTTTATTCTTAATTTATTATTTGCCCCCCAGTTCTGTCCTGCGAAAGGGGCCATTACTGTTGCTAGAGAATTAGGTATCATGATAATCAACATTTCAACTCTAGAAGCTGCACCATACCCTGCTACTACATTCTGTCCATATCGAGCTAACAAACGGGTGAGAACGGCAAGAGAGAGGGGGGTGATTGCTTGCACTAAGGAAGCTGGCACCCCTACAAAAGCTATTTCTTTCCAGCTTTCAAGAATCTCTTTTAGAGGGCCTTTTTGGAATTGAAGAAGTTTGTCTCTCACAATTAATATGTATAAAGAGAACAGGAGAGTGGTAAAACGGGAAATAACTGTAGCAAGGGCGGCTCCAGCAATCCCCATTTCAGGGAATATTCCTATTCCAAAAATGAGAAGGGGGTCTAATATGCTATTAACTACAACGGAGGCAATCATAATCATGCTAGGAGTTATCGTATCTCCTGTTGCTCTAATTACATTGTTCCCTACCATAGGGATTACGACAAAAGGGAGTCCAATATACCAGATAATCATATAATTATGAATAAGAAATAAGGTAGTTTCATTTGCTCCGAGCATCTCAAAAAGGGGTGTTATGGTAGTAATTCCTATTCCCATAAAAATAATGACCACGAGTACAGCTAACATAATCCCATCAAATGTTAATCGCTTTACTTTGTGTTGGTTACCAGAGCCGATAGCCCTTGAGACATTTGAAGATAACCCTATTCCGAGTCCAAGAGAAATGGAATTTAATATCATCACAACGGGGAAAGTGAATCCCATAGCTGCTAATTCTGAGGTACCAAGTTGTCCTACAAAATAGGTATCGACTGCATTAAAAGCGCTCATAGCGAAAAGACCTAACAGCATACCACTAGCCATGTTGATAATTGTTGAATTTATGGGGCCTTCAACAAGATTATGCTTTCTCTTCACTTGCCACTCCTTTTCATCTATTATGAAAAAGAAATAATTGAATAGTCAATCATCAGAGAAACAGATAATGCAATATTATCCATTTTAACTACCTTAAAGGGCTAAAGGTAATAATAGAGCTTTATCCTTTCACCTCTTGTGTTGTATACTCCACTTATATGCAAACGATACCTATTAATACATATACATCTCCCACTGTGATTCTTGAACTCATCTATCGTTTAAAAGTAAAAGATGTAATGACAAAGACTCTTATAACTGTTACTCGCGACCAAACGATGAGAGAGGTACAACACTTAATGAGGAATAATTCTATTACTGGAGTTCCTGTAGTGCAACAAAAAAGGCTCATTGGGATTGTGAGTATGGATGATATCATCAGGGCTCTCGATTATGGACATATTGAAGAATTAGTTGAAAAACATATGAGTCAACAACTCATCGTCCTTGAAGAAGATATGCCTGTCTCTTTTGCTATTAGCTATTTTGATCGCTATCGATACCATCGTTTTCCAGTTTTATCCAAAGATAAAGAAATCGTTGGGATGGTGACAACAAGGGATATCTCAACGAGGCTTCTATGGGAGATAAACCATGAAGTAGAAAACCTCGAAAGGATGATTCAAACAACTAAAGTAAGTGATGGCCTTACAAGAGATGTGCAAACTTTCTCAATCATTCAGCATGATTTTGAGAATGCTGGTTTTGCCTCTACAGAAATAAAAAAGCGACTTAAACAAATGGATGTATTTCCTAGAACGATAAGGAAAGCTGCAATAGCAAGTTATGAATTAGAAATAAACGTTGTGGTACACTCCCTTGGGGGTCAAATTACGGCAGAATATGGCCCTGATGAAGTAATTATTACTGCACAAGATACCGGTCCTGGAATTTTAGATATCGACAAAGCAATGGAACAAGGTTTTTCTACTGCTAACGAGTGGATTAGATCTCTAGGGTTCGGAGCAGGTATGGGGCTACCTAATGTAAAATCAGTTTCTGATGAATTCCAAATTAAAAGTAGCAAAGAGGGAACTACTGTTACTTCTACAATAAAATTTAGTGACCAAGAAAAAGTTCACATAACCACAAAATAAATAAGAGGAGATATCATAGATGAGTGATATGCTTACTGTCAGTAAAAAACTAGGATATAAAGTAGTTGTAATGAGCAATGAAGAAGCAATAGTTACGGGAGGTTACGCAGGAGATCTTCTCTCTGATGTGATGGGCCATGCCCAAGAAGGTGAAATTCTTATCACGATTCAAGCACATAAAAATAGTATTGCTGTCGCCTCATTACTTGGTTTAAGTGGTATTATTATCTGTAACAGTAGAGATGTTTCAGATGATATGAAACTTGCTGCAAAAGAACAGGGAATAACACTTTTCACTACTAGTGATACGCAATATAGGGCAAGCATACATCTTGCTTCTGTCTTAGCATAACACGATGCGTTATAGCATAGACTTACATAACCACTCTTGTCTCTCTCCTTGTGGTGAGAATGCCCTCCTGCCCTCTATTCTCGCATTAGAGGGGGCAGAAAAGGGAATTGATTTTCTAGCCTTGAGTGATCACAATAGTACAAAGAATCTCCCAGCCTTTAAAGAAGCTACTGAAATAGTTGGTATTACACCCATTTTTGGCATAGAGATTACTACGGTTGAGGAAGTTCACCTTCTTTCCCTGTTTGAACATCTTGAGGACGCTCTAGACTTTGGAAAATTTATCGATTCTTCTCTTACAAAATTCAAAAATAATCCTAGGTTATTTGGAGACCAACTTGTTGTAGATGTGATGGGAAATGTCTTGGAAAGGGTTGAACATATGCTCTATGGCCCTTCTCAACTCTCTTTTGAAGCACTCTTTGAAGAGATAATTAAAAGGGGAGGTCTTGCCATTCCTGCTCATATCGATAGGCCTAGTAATAGTCTCATTGGAAACTTAGGATTTGTCCCTCCCCTATCCTACTCCGCACTTGAAGTAATCTCTCTCAATATAGGAAAGGAGTATCCTTCTTACCCTATTATTCAAGGGTCAGATGCTCATTACATTTCCCATATTGGGAGGAGAAGTTGTTTTATAGAGGCAGAAGATATCTCTTTCGATGAAATGAAAAAAGCTTTAATTAAGAAAAATATTAGTTATAAACGCTAATATCGACAAAATTTATTCATATTTATAAATCTTTTAAAAAAAGTTCTACCATTTATTTGGTCAATGTTTGTTCTATGTTATCAAATATACACCAACTCACAACAAAACTAAAAACCTATTAATACCATGATGTCTTGTGTCAACACACATCACATTAAAGTAATTTTTTATCGAATATCTAGTGTTAGAACGTTATTCACGATGTTCAACATGTCACATCTTCTTACTTTCTTATACTAAAAGCCGGTACTTCTACGTTTTACTATTGTATAAAATCGTCCAATATTCAGTACATCTGTCATCTTATAACTCTTTTTATTATAATAACTTAGCTGTTGACAAACAGTTATGCTAGGGTTAACGTAAACATAGAACATGTATGTAAAGATACAAAGGAGAAAGGAAATGAGTAATAGAAATTCAATAGCAAAAACTCTACTTGCACTTTTATTATTGATTTCTATTTCAATTTCTTCATTAGGTGCCTCTCGTACAATAAGTAGTCAAACAATTCACATATATGGTTATGTTCCAGAACGCACTACTCTTGAATTACTAGAAGATGGAAACTTTAATTTTTCCTCGAACAATCCTTCCGCTACGATAGATGTTCAACAATTTTCTAATTCTACGACTTTATCAGTTACTGCAATATAATAAGTATTTTTCCTTAACAAGACGCTTTCAAATATACCGATACAGACAATTATCTATTTATATAGAAAAAAGGATTAGAAAAGTCCTTTTTTTTATATAACTAAGGGACTTTTCTCTTTTGAGAAGAGCCCCTTAGTTTTGGTGAGCCAACTTTTTCCCAAAAAAAACGTAGGATCATCCTTTAAGAGGAATCACCTACGTTTAAGCGAAAGACGGGATTTGAACCCGCGACATCCACCTTGGCAAGGTGGAGCTCTACCACTGAGCTACTTTCGCAAGAAAGTCGCGAAGAAATCTGCGAGAGGAGGGACTTGAACCCTCACACCAAAGGTACTAGATCCTAAGTCTAGCGTGTCTGCCAATTCCACCACTCTCGCTAGTGGTCTTTATATGAGCCGCAAAGGATTCGAACCTTTGACCCGCAGATTAAGAGTCTGCTGCTCTACCAACTGAGCTAGCGGCCCTGGAAGTTGCGTCCGGCAGGATTCGAACCTGCGACCTACGGATTCGAAGTCCGGAACTCTATCCAGCTGAGCTACGAACGCATAACTCACCATTAAAATGGCTAAGGGTGGATGACGGGGCTCGAACCCGCAACAACAAGATCCACAATCTTGTGCTCTACCTTTGAACTACATCCACCATGACTAAATTTCCACATATAGAAAGTGTAATTCAACGTTCTGTAATCTGCCCTAAATAGGCCATTTTGTCAAGACCTTACCGCTTTTAGTCTTCAAAATTGGTCAGTTTTTCTTTTAATCTTTAGAATAGCAAACACTCTTTTATAGTCAAGTTCTTTCTCCTCAAAGTTTTCACAAAGATTTGAAATAATCTTATCCAAGTCAATATCTTTCTCAAGATAGGTATTATAACTTCCTCTTATATATTTTTCAATCATTGTTGGAGTAAATATTCTTTTATTTGTACGTGTTAATGTTTCTACTTCAATCATCATCCCATAATCTTCTACTGCTTTATGGATATCTTCTATTTTCCAGTTAGTCACTAAGCTTCCTGTGCTACTATACAATTTTTTTTCAGCTAGTTCGAGTCTATTTTTAATTTCACTGTCTGTTACATAGCTCGATAATCTTGAAGAAAGGTAAGGAAGAATTTGAGCAACAACAATCACCCCATTGTTACTAAGAAGAATTTTTAATCTTGATAATAGAGAAATTGATTCCTCAAGTTTGGTAAATGGGTTCATCATTACAATTTTATCATAGGTATGCTCTTCTTTAAAAGAATCAATGCTCGTGATAAGAAGTATAGGACGAAGCAACTCATCAAGGGTTTGAGAATAATCAAGCAAGTATTGATATTGCTGTTGTGTTTCACAAAGATTTGAAATAATCTTATCCAAGTCAATATCTTTCTCAAGATAGGTATTA
>SABI01000546.1 GCA_009929055.1 Spirochaetia bacterium
TCAAGGTCTCAATTAGCGGGGCAAGATGTTACTCAGTTAAAAGAGAGATTATCCGTTCTTAGCGGGGCATTTAAGGCAATAGGCATTTCTCCAATAGAAGCAAAGGAAGGCAAGGTTAAGCCTGAAAAAGAGCAAAGAGATTATCGTGCAGACTTGATAGAATTAGAAAAGAAACTTGCTTTAGACTTAGCAAAGGCACGAATAGATGGTATGGTTGAGGGTTTTGACAAGGAGATGGCTCAAATGGACTATGAGCACCAAAGACGGATTGAGCAGATAGAAAAGCAAAAGCGGGACTTGTTAGAGATGCAGAAAAAAGCAGGAGGAAGCGGGAAGCAACTAACACCTGAAAATGCGGCATTAGTAGGCGGTCTTGTATCCTCTGAAGTGAATAGGTATAAATCTCAGACTAGCCAATTCTATAAAACACAGCTAGACAAGTATAGAACATATCAAGAGCAACGGAATGATGTAGATGAATGGTACACAAAAGAGCAAGAAGCACTATTAGAATCCTCAGCCTCAATTAGTGCGGCTCAGTTAGAGTCCAAACTAGAGGTAATGGCAAAGACCTATAAGGATAAGATGAAGGAGATTAACGATGCTGAATTAAACGAACTGATGAAGCACTCTACACTCCTTGTCCGAATATTTGGCGATGCTGCGAATATGTCACGAAAGAGGCTAAAAGAGAATATCGCCTCTGCTAAACAACTACTTGCATATATTACAAGGCAAGAAGGGGCTGTATTACCGAAAGGGATTAAGCCTGAAGATGCGGAAAAGATGATAGGCGATTATGAGGCTATCCGCAAATTGCAAAAGACAATCTACGAGATGGAGGAACAATCACAAAAGATTGGCGACTACCCATTATCGGGCTTTGTAAAAGGCTTTATGAACCTTGAAAAACAAGCTGAGTTGTCTAAGGAGGCTATAAAAGCAGTAACAGAAGAAGAAAAGGAACTAGCACAAAACTTAATTGATGCAGAAAAGACTAAGGCGGTAAAGAACTTTGGTGCGGGAATAGAGCAAGTGGGAGGTCTTATTTCTAAAGCTGCTGAGGAGATGCAGAAGTTTGCAGAAATAGCTGGTAGTGAGAAGTTGTCAGAGGCAGCCGATAAAATGAGTAGCTTTGGTGGGGTTATTTCTGCTTTTGGACAAGGGGTGGCTACAACAGGTAATTGGTGGGCAGGTTTGGCAAATGCTGCAATAAGTATGATTTCACAAACCATTGAGGCTTTTGCAAATGCCACAGCAGAGGAGGCTGAGTACCAACAAAATCAATTAGACTACCTAAATGAGTATCATAATATGCTTTTAAAAATTAAAGCTGAGGATTATGAGTCTATATTTGGGGTTGAAGTATTCCGCAGAAGTGCTGATGCAATAAGAAATGCAAGAGAGGCACTATCGGCATACAATAAAGAACTAAGC
>SABI01000547.1 GCA_009929055.1 Spirochaetia bacterium
AGTTTATTGAGTCTGAGAAACAAAAGCAAACTCCAGATGAAGAGATCGAATCTATGCTTGAAGAAGCCAAGAGAGATACTGATTATGCTAAGTCACTAGAATACTTAATAGAAACCTTAGACTTCTCTTCTTATGATGTAAGCGTAATACCTCTTAGTAATACTCCTACCTTCCAGATGGCTATGCTTAAACTTATGTTAGAGCTTGCACAGGCTGGAACTGTAGATGGGTCTGAGGCTTTAAAATATGCACCTGTAGAGAACAAACAAGACTTAATAGACAAGTATGACATTGTTAATATGATGAAGGCTCAGGTAGGTGATTTAATTGAAGAGAACCGTAGTATGAGTGGAGTCATCCAGTCCTTACAGAAATCTATTGTACAGGCTGATATGGATAAACAGACTATGAAACATGAGGCTACACTTAATAAGATAGAAGCTGATAAGAGATATAAAGAGAGATTTAATATCAAGTCCCAGAATCTTGACCATAAAGCTAAGATGATGGAACTTCAGAATATAATAGATGAGCTTCAAGTAAGACTTGAGGAGCTTAAACAAAATAAGCCAGAAGCAAATGAAGTGAATGATTTGCTCGGTATAAGAACAGAAGGAGAGAATAATGGTAGATATTAACAGTTATCTGAACGATGGAGTACTAAGTATTCCTGCACAACACTACAGTCCTCAAGTACAGAACGCTGTACTTCAAGCACAGGCAAATGGTAAAGACTTACAAGGAGCTGCATTCACTGTATTACAGGAACAGTATCCAGATTATTATAATAAACAGGCGGTGTCGAATCCTGTAGGGATGAACGAGAGTCCCTCTAATCCGAACACTGTAAGCCTTTCTCAGGAGGAGTATAATACCTTACTGAACAAAGCAAAGATTCTTGAGAACCCTGCTGTGGTTGATAGAATCATAGGTGCTGGAATGAATCCTAATGGAGCTGGAACTCAAGCTCCTAATCCTACTTATAACAACAGTACTAATATGAATGAAGTACCTGCTGTTACAGATCCCTTTAATGATTTGTTTAATAATACGCAAAGCATGAGCCAGACCCAGAACCCTTCGAATCCTAATCCTGTACCACAGGTGCCACAATCACAGAATGAAAATCCATTTACATTAGAGTTACAGAGAACAGCCATAGCACAAGGTGTAGACCCTAAGGCAGCAATAGACTTTGCTAGTACACTTGGGGCGAATGAGATTGTTATGCTATTCAAAGAGGTAGAGAGATTGAAAGCTCAACCACAAACACAGAGTCCTCAAGCTCCAGTGAACTTAGTAGAGCAGAGATACCCTTCACAGGTTCCAGTGGCTCCTAGCACTGCTTTTGGACAGTCTACATATACTAAATCTATATTTGATTAAGGAGTTTTAAATGATTAATACGAACTATATTGGAAAGAATGACCCAAGACT
>SABI01000548.1 GCA_009929055.1 Spirochaetia bacterium
GAGATTACAAAAGCCAACTCAAGTAGAGAACGAAATCTTGCAAGACTATGTTCATAACTTCTTTGAGCGTATGATGGAAAGAACAGAGTTCATTTCTCTGATGATGCAATTCTGTTTGTCTTACTGGATTTTTGGTCGTGGTGACTTGTTCGTTGAAGATGATTACTGTTTCTTAAGAGATACTATCATTGATGATACGGATTACGAGAATTTAACTAAGGTTGAGAAGGGTTCTGAAAAAGACCAAGCTTTCATTAACGCTATCACGGAGAAGTACAAACACGATAAAAAGTCTATCACTCTTGATGACAAGATTAAAGTAATCAGGCTATTGAAGTTTGACCTCAACATGGATTACAAGGGCATATTAAAGGCTAGAGTAATTATGCCTACGGATATAGTTGAACGTTCAGATAACCCTGAAATTAACTATTCCTTATTTAAAATCAAAATACCTGACAATGTGAAGCCCGCTTACACTAATTTTGTTAGACGTTCACAGGGTATTTCTACTTCTAAGATTAACAAAGACTTTATCAGTTCAATGAAGAAGTTAGGTTATACTGAAGGTTACTTGCGTACTGCATTGAAGTCTAAGGACAACACTATTGAGATTGACAACGACCCTTTTAATAGCGTTGGGCTGTACGTAGCTTCAATGGTGTCGCTAGGTCTAAACCCTGATAGTAACAGTTCTTTAGATTCTGTATTAGAGCCTGCGCTAGATTTGATTATTGCTAAGAGGCGTTCTAGAGAAAAGGTAAACAGCTCTTACAAAAAAGGTCAAATCGTAAGTATGCCAAATTCAGATGATCCTGCAGTAGCACTGGTTAGACAGCAAGTCGATGCTGCGGCTATGGCACAAGAAGGTTACACGATTTATACCAACCAAGAGGTCAATATTCAGGAAGTATCTACTGACGCTAAAGACCGCGTAGACCTAACAGAGATTAAAGAAGATACCACTAAAGACATTATGATTGGTCTTGGTATGCCTGATACTTTACTTAATGGTTCAGATACCTATTCAAGCTCATTCTTAAAAGTAGAGTTACTCACAAATGAGTATGCTAAGTTCCGTAAAGACTTCGCTGCCTTCATTGAGAATAAGCTGTTTAAACCTATTTCCTTGAGACGAGGTTTTGTTACCAAGGATGAATGGGGTGAACCCACTATTGTACACTCAACGATACGATTTGATAGACTGTCTATTGCTAGAGGTACTGAAGATTTCAACCTCATTAGCCAGCAAGTAGATAACAACAGATTACCTGTTGGAGCTTTACTAGAAAGCTTAGGATTTGATGAAGATGATGTACAGAGCAAGTTAAGAGAAGAACTTACAACTGTGTTCAATCCTGCGATTAGAGCATTGATAGAAGGTTCGTTATCTAATCTTTCAAGTCCGTTATCTCAAACTAAAGATGCGTGGCAGG
>SABI01000549.1 GCA_009929055.1 Spirochaetia bacterium
TAGGTCTAAATTAGCGGGAGAAGATGTGTCTGGGCTTAAGGAAAGGCTTGCGGTGTTATCGGGTGCATTTAATGTATTAGGCATTTCTCCAATAGAAGCTAAAGAAGGTAAGGTTAAGCCCAAAAAAGAACAGAAAGATTATCGTGCAGACTTGATAGAATTAGAAAAGAAACTTGCTTTAGACTTAGCAAAGGCTAGAATAGATGGTATGTCAGAGGGCTTTGACAAGGAGATGGCTCAAATGGACTATGAGCACCAGCGGAGATTAGCCGCTATTGACAAGCAGAAACAAGACTTATTAGAGGCACAAGGCAAGGCGGGAGGCTCAAGCAAATATTTAACTCTTGAAAACTTAGGGGCAATAGCTACTGCGGGTGTATTTGAAAACCAAAGATATAAGAAACAGACACAAGAGTTTTATAAGTCTCAATTAGATAAGTATAAAACTTACCAAGAGCAGAAGGTTGATTTAGATAGCTGGTATATCAAAGAGCAAGAGAGTTTAAGAGAGGCGGGTGTTAATTTAACCCAAGAACAACTAGAAGCTAAACTTGGCATTTTGGCAAAGACCTATCAAGATAAAATGAAGGAGATAAACGATGCTGAGTTAAATGAGTTAATGAAGCACTCTACACTCCTTGTCCGAATATTTGGCGATGCTGCGAATATGTCACGAAAGAGGCTAAAAGAGAATATTGCTTCTGCTAAACAACTACTTGCATATATTTCAAGACAAAAGGATGCAAAGTTACCCGAAGGAATAAAACCCGAAGATGCGGAGAAAATGATAGGCGACTATGAGGCTATTCGTAAGTTGCAAAAGACGATATTAGATATGGAAGAACAATCTCAAAAGATTGGCGACTATCCATTATCAGGCTTTGTAAAGGGCTTTATGAACCTAGAAAAACAAGCGGAATTAGCAAAGAAGGCTATTGAAGCTACTAGCGAAGAAGAAAAGGAATTAGCTAAAAACCTTATTGATGCTGAAAAGACTAAAGCTATTAAAAATTTTGGTAGTGGAATAGAGGAATTAGGTGGCTTAATCTCTAAGGCTGCGGAGGAAATGCAGAAGTTTGCCGATATAGCGGGTAGCGAAAAATTAT
The DNA here is from genome assembly GCA_009929055.1 of Spirochaetia bacterium. GTDB lineage: Bacteria > Spirochaetota > Spirochaetia > Sphaerochaetales > Sphaerochaetaceae > SABI01. The sequence continues at coordinate 1,107 of SABI01000549.1, forward strand.
CTGAGGCGGCAGATAGTGTTGGGGCAGCAGGAGAAGTTATAGGTGCTTTTGGTCAAGGCGTGGCTACATCAGGTAATTGGATTAGTGGTATCGTAACTATGGCATTAAGCTTAATAACACAAACCATTGAGGCTTTTACAAATGCAGCAGCAGAGGAGGCTGAGTACCAACAAAATCAATTAGACTACCTAAATGAGTATCATAATATGCTTTTAAAAATCAAGGCAGAAGATTATGAGTCTATATTTGGGGTTGAAGTATTCCGCAGAAGTGCTGATGCAATAAGAAATGCAAGAGAGGCACTATCGGCATACAATAAAGAACTAAGC
>SABI01000550.1 GCA_009929055.1 Spirochaetia bacterium
CTTTGGGATTACTGCTAAGAAAAGTAGTCAACCAAATGCTCAGTGGATTAATCAACATAGACACGAAATACCTACTAAGGAGGGTGTGATTAAGCAACTTGAAACAATTATGGCTATTGAAAGAAGTAAGAAGGTTGAGGCATATAGAACGGCTTATGAAGAATTGCCACAAGAAGAAAGATTAATACTTAGCGAACAAGAATACTTCCTTAATCTTTGCGAAACTAAGGAAAGAACCAATAGACTATCTCACGAGGGGTTGGTTATTCAAATTGATAACGATAAGAGGGTGTATGATAGCTATGAGCCTGTATTTAGAAGGAATAGTCATGTGGATTGGAAGATAATGTTTGATCCAGCAGATAAGACTAAGGTTATGGCTGTTAATGGTGATGGAAGTTTGAGGTTTTTATTGGAAGAAAAGTATATACAACCTATGGCTTTAAGGGATAGAAAAGAAGGTGACGCTGAGGAACTGGCAAGGCTTAATCAGTTTAATGATGGTTTAAAACAAAATGCTTTGGATGTTGCTGTTGAGGATTATTCTACTTTGGCTAATGTGAGAAAGATGTTGAGTGAAAGTGGATCTTCGGGAATGATTGAGGACAGAGAGAATGAGGTTTACAGCAAACTTATGATTACTGATAGTTTGGGACAACATAAGGATAGGAAAAACGGAGTTGCTGATAAAGGAAAGAAATTATTAGCAAAACAAATTGAAAAGGAAAGAAGAAAAGATCTTAAGACACAAGAAGAGGAGTATTTGGAATATATGAAGGGGAAAGTTGATGTTAACAGCTATTTAATTGAAGAATAATAATCTTTTAAAAACATATTAAAATGAAAGTAGAACAAAAAGAACAAATCAGACAAGCTTTGATAGCTTACACGCAAGCTAATTCTGAAAGTTTTGTGATGTCGCAAAACGAGGTGGCTAAGAAGTTAAGCATTAATGCTGCTTATGTAAGTGCCATTGTGAATGGAGAGGACAAAGTTGGGAAAAGTATTATTGCTGATATGTATTGGCAGAAGATTGCTGGATTGGTAGGTGTTCAAATTACTAAGAAGTATTGGGAGATAAAGCAAACTCCTCAGATGGTGGCTATTTTGGCAGCTTTGGAAGAAGCTAAGGAAGATGGCAGAACTATTACTATTGTGGGTGAAACTGGCTGTGGTAAATCATTCACCATTGAAGAACTTTTTATGAAAAAGAACCCAGTTGCCTGTTATAAGATTGTTATTGGAAGTCTTGATAATATTGGAGATATAGTTGATAAGTTGGCTGATGTAATAGGCTTGAAACTTGGAACTATGTCAAGAAGTGCAAAATTAAAAGAAGTTTCCTATGCCCTGCTTATGATGAAGTATAGGAACTTGAAGCCGCTGGTTATTTTTGACGAGGCTGAGTATATGTCACATGTTGCTCTTTGTGC
>SABI01000551.1 GCA_009929055.1 Spirochaetia bacterium
GCTGTGTTGCGAGTATTCAAATGTTACTCTGGGAACAAGTTACGCAAATTTGCGGAATGAGACAAGCCAATTTAAGTTTAGCTTTGAAGACTTTACCTTATTAGCTAAAGTTATAAGCTTAGAGTCGGGCAGTGACTTTGTTCCTGTAGAAATCAGTTATGGCGTAGGTGAAGTCGTTTTAAACCGTGTTGCAAGTCCAGAATTTCCAAACAGTATACGAGAAGTTTTACTACAGGAAGGTCAATATTCTACTGCTCCGTTTCTCCCTTCTGTTATGCCCGATAAGCGTAGTGTTGAAGTGGCGTTTTCTCTACTAACGGGGTATCGAATTTTTAATTGTCCCACTGTCGTTTACCAGTCAAATTTTCCTGAGTTGGGCTCCGAAGTCCACTCCCAAATTTATGTAGAAAAGTTAGGGTATACTTATTTTGCTCATAGCTACTACCCACAAAAATATGGAGGTAATTAATAATGGAACTAAAAATCTGTGCTAAGTCTGACACTAAAGAATTATTCCTTATAGTTGGCGAAGCTTATGAACAAGGAGGGACTTACGTCCTTTACTCTTTCGCCAGAAAGAAAATTATCTTAGTTCCGTGGGAAGAGTTTGTAGCTTCTATAGATGAACCAAATATCTGGGGCAAAAGAACTGCTTACCACATCTTCTATTATTTTGACAGTCCCTTATCCCTGTTCTCTACGGAGGAGCTTGTTAAAGAGTTATTCTCTCGTTCCAACAACCCCCTTGCAGGTTTTGGAGGTTCTCTCTCAGAAGTATCTCAAAAGCAGTTGAGTATAGACTACTTAGTGGGTAAACTCCTCTATAGTTATAATACCGAAGGGGAGGAATACCCAGACTTCGAGATTATGTCAATTTCATCAGATTTAGACTCAGCAATTAAAAAGGTAATGTCTTCGAGAGACGAGCAAATGACCGTAGTTCAGCGTAGTTTGACCGTTATCGGGATTTGACAGAAACGCTAAAGTCAAGTATACTAAAGTCAGTCACTAAGAAACACCAACAGCAATTTATGCAGAAAATAAGGAGGTAATGAAAGTGGAAGAATTCTTACAGAGCAATGGTAGAAGCATTGAAAAAGTCAGCCCCTTCGTTCAGACAATGGATACTTTACTCAGCAAAGCACAGGACATTCAGCGAAAGTGCTCCGACACTCTTATTCCGGAAGTTTCTATTGATAACATTAGATTCAGTGACTTAGGTAATCTAACATATCAAGCTAACGGAAGACTGCACGACCGAACTCTTACATCCCACGCTCTTTCTCAGTTGTGCAACAAAATCGGTATTCCAACCCGTTATATCGAAAAATGCTTGAACGAAGGTTACACTGATTTAGCGGCAGAAAACATCAATCAGTGGTTAAGTAATTTTGGCAAAAGCTTGCTTATCCGAGAATACGACCATAATAT
>SABI01000552.1 GCA_009929055.1 Spirochaetia bacterium
GTAGTTATACAGGCAAAATATTTTTTGAAGAGAAAGAGATAAAATTTGAGAATGGTTCAATTCAACAAGCTATTGAACAAGGCATTTCAATAGTTTATCAAGAACTAGCTCTAATTCCATCTCTTACAGTTGGGGAAAATGTTTTTCTTGGAAGAGAACCCATGAAAGGTAACCATATAGATTGGGATACTCTCTATTCTTCTACAAAAAAGTTGCTAGAAAAGTATAAACTAGATATTCCATATAGCGCTATTGTAGGCTCCCTTCCCATGGGGAAACAACAATTAGTTGAAATTGCTAAAGCTCTATCTAACAATGCTAAGGTGCTCATACTTGATGAACCAACTTCAGCTCTTTCTGTTCCTGAAGTTAAGACTTTAATGCGAATTTTAAACCTATTACGAGATAGTGGTATTACCTGTATCTATATAAGTCACAAGCTTGATGAAATTTTTACCATTTGTGACTCAGTAACTGTTTTTCGTGATGGTAAAGTCATTGATTCTCTCCCCATTACAGAACTCAGTACTGATAAATTGATTAATCTAATGGTCGGTCGTGATATGAGAGAGCGGTTTCCAGAACGAGAACATCACATTGGGGAAACTATCCTTTTAGTTGATAATTTTTGGGTTGATCATCCTGAAATTCAGAATAAACAAGTTACCAAAGGGGTCTCTCTTGATTTAAAACGGGGAGAAGTACTGGGTATTGCAGGGCTCATGGGTTCGGGTAGATCTGAACTAGTGATGTCTTTATTTGGTGAGTATGGAAAAGTCCGTTCAGGTGAAATTACCATAGATGGAAAGAAAGTCCTCATTAATTCTTCTAGTTCTGCAATGAAACATGGACTGAGTTTGGTTCCAGAAGATAGAAAGAAGCAAGGATTAATTCTCGATAATACAATACTTGAAAATATCGCACTTCCTAATTTAGATCTCTTCTCCACACCTTGGAAGGTTGACCCAGTAAAAGAGTTGCACATGTGTACAGATTATGCAAAGCAACTTACTATCAAGGCTCCTAATCTTCACACAAAAGTAACAACTTTAAGTGGTGGAAATCAACAAAAAGTGGTGATATCAAAATGGTTAATGAAAAAACCAAAGATTCTTATTTTAGATGACCCAACTCGAGGTATTGATGTTGGAGCAAAGTATGAAATTTATAAACTCATAAATAACTTAGTTTCTTCAGGTGTGGCAATCATTCTCATATCCTCTGAAATGGAAGAAGTAATAGGAATGAGTGATAGAGTTCTTGTCATGTGTGAGGGACAAAGTATGGGTATCCTCTCCCGAGCAGAGGCAACTCAGGAACTAATTATGAAGATGGCTGCAGGAATAGTAAATAAAAATAATCAAGAGGCATAGAAATGGGGATTCAAAATACGGTTTTAGTAAAAATTAGACAAAATATAAGAACATATAC
>SABI01000553.1 GCA_009929055.1 Spirochaetia bacterium
CCATAAAGGCTTGACCATTTGATGCAATTAAGGAATTTGTGGTTTGTCTTTGTTTTAGTCCAGACGTTCATCATTTTGTCTATCTTATCAGGCTCTATTTGAGTCTGTATCTCAAAGCCATTCGTCATCATCTCGTTGGCAGGCTTTTCAATTATTGCTTTAGCTATCCAGTTATTTCTAAACAAGACATTCAAAGTGTAATAGTCCCAAGTAAAGCGCTCCATTACGTAGGAGCCAGTTTGTGCTAAGTTATTGCCCCCTATGCCAAGGTTAGCAGGAATGTTTGAATATGCATCCAGAGCCTTTTTCACTCCAATGATTGCACTTTTGTCTTCCACTATACCAGGCATTTGAACTACATTATCTGCCATTATGCTGCCCTTCCTTTCGCATGAGGTTTAGTTGCGTATACTTCAATTGCGCTTATGCAGGTATTGACTACATATCGAAGAGCATCGCATGCATGGTCATTATCCTTTATTGGCTCTTCTTTTCCATTCAATGCTGCTTTGTTGTTCCAGCTATAAGTGCCAAGCTCAGAGACTAAGTTAGGGCATTGGTCTTTGTTTATCATGATATGCCCCATTTGCATTAGTGTGTATGTTAACCTTATGCCGTCTAACACATCATTCTTTGCTTTTCTGATTGGTGTGCCTTTTCTCCTATGTGCTACAGTTAATGAAGTAGCTGAGGGGTCTAGAATAATAGAGGTAAATGGTATACCCTTATTGAACTCATAGAAGTCCTGCACGTACTCTTCATCTGACTTCTGTGTATATTCTTTTCTGCTATTATAGTAGTATTCTCTTTCAACATAGATAAATGGCACAGGGTCCTTTTTTAGCACATCGTGGTATATGTAGCATTCCAAATAGACCATAGGGTTTGTTGTTCCATAGTCACTACCATATGTAGCTCTCAGGTCTAACTCTCTTATTTGCACAGGCACTACTTTGTCTCTTGTAGCATCTGTGTAGCAATTCTTTTCATCATCAAAGCAATCATATATGACACCATCAGCAAATACCCACTCACCAAGAATAAAGCGTCTATAGAACACCCCTTTGAACATTGTCCTATACCTATTCTTGATTGACTCACTTAATGATGGATTATCGTCTAATTCAAAGTGTATTCTAAGGTAACCTTTTTCTTCTGCCATATCTACGTGGTCTAGTTTGAACCAATGCTTTGGCCCCTCAGGGTTACAATTAAACCAGTATTTACTACCTTCAACAGAGCATCTTGCCATAGCCTGGTTTACAAATGATTCAGGCATTAAAGCTACTTCATCAAATAGCACACCTGCTAAAGTAACACCCTGCACAAGGTCCTGGCTTCTTTCGTCTCTGCCACCAAACAGATAGAATGTATTGACATGTAGCTTGCCATTGACCCTTTTACTTATTAGCATAAGGCCACTACTAGGC
>SABI01000118.1 GCA_009929055.1 Spirochaetia bacterium
TTTATCATTACTTCCTTAGAGGAGGGGGATAAGTATCTCACGAGTGGATTAATTGTTGACCATAATAGAATCTCGAGTGGGATATCCTACCTCTATTCATTTGAGAGAGAGACAGATAGAGAAAAACCAATAATTCAATGGAATAAAAAAGCACTAATAAGTGGATTTTCTACCTATATTCGCCTCTATGAAGAAGGAGTACCCCTATTAAACAGATATTTTTTAGATTATTCATACATCTTTAGTGCAAGTTTCCCTTTATCCCAAGCTCCTAGTAAAGCATCTTATTTTTCAGCTTCCATAAAAGAAGATAGGAATAAAGAGCTCAATTTTTCATATACTCACCATCCATTAGAGGTCTATGGATGGGATACTAATAGTGGGAAAAGTCCCCTGAGCACTTCAAAAATTGAGTATAATTACAAGAGTTCCCTCTTACATCTAACCTATAATATGAGCCAAGAAGTATATGAAAAGAGTATCTTTGCTTACACCTATACACCCGTTAGTCACAACTTTTTATTTGAAGTAGAATATCGAGATGTTGGATTAGATTACCGCACTACTATATATACTAATGAAAAAGGGAAAAGAACCCATCAGCAAAGAGTCAGGTTATCATATACCTATTCACCCTTTTCCTTAAGGGCAACCTATAGCAACAGTAGTGGTAAAGGCTCTTTTAAAGGTGAAGTATCAATTGAAAGAGATGCTTACTCTCTTTTTTTATCAGTCACAGATAAAGGAAAAGTGAGTTATTCCTATACGTATGAATCACAGAGATTTCCTTTTACCCTCTCTTTTACATTAGCGCCAAAAGATGTGGTAACTATAAAAATTACCACCTTCCAATGAGGTGTACTTCTCTCTCTAATTCAATATTGTTCTTCTCAAAGACTTTTTGTTTCATCTCTTCAGATAATTCATAAATATCACGACTTGTTGTCTCTTGCTTAGTTTTTACAATGAAATTTGCATGGTGAGGAGAGACCATCGCTCCATTGATAGATTGACTCTTACATCCAGATTCTTCAATAAGTCGCCCTGCAGATAACCCTTCTGGGTTCTTAAACATACATCCTGCACTAGGAAGGTCATACTGCCCTTTGTGGAGTCTTTTTAACCTACTTTCCTCTTTTTGAAGACGAGCAAGGGAAGAGTTTTTATTAAAATAGAGGCGAAGAGCTACCTCATAGATAAAGTAGGAGTGCTCCTTAAAAAAAGAAGTACGATAGTTAGCCGATTCATTTAAGGGATAATAGCGAAATAATTCACCGTTTTTATCTAAATAATCGACCCATTCAATATAAGAAGTGATAGTGAGCTCATGGGTGCCACTATTACCCCACACCGCCCCACCAATAGTTCCAGGAAGGCCCCCTAAAGGCTCAAGACCACTAAGGTTGTGCTCAATAGCAATATTAATAAGAGTGTCGAGAGGGAGGCCTGCCTGCGCTACACACAAGAGCCCTCTAATATGATACTCATGTAATGAATGGGTGAGGATTACAAGACCCTCCACCCCATCATCACTCACTAGTACATTTGAACCAGCTCCTAAAACAGTAATGGGGATATTTTTTGTTGTCGCCCATTTTAAGATAAGGCGTAATTCTTCTAAAGAGGAAGGAATACTAAGAAAATCAGCTTCTCCACCAGTTCTATAACTTGTATAGGCTTTAAGTGGTGCATGAGGTATAATTACCTCATCTATATTGATTTTTTCAACTTCTTTTCGTATTGTTGTATTCACAAGAACAATAGTATATTATTTTTTTACTGCTTTCAATCCTGCTTTTTTTAAAGGAATATTTATGAATCTATCTATCTACAATACAATGAGTCGAGAAATTGAACCCTTTATCCCCCTTCATGATAACAAAGTGGGAATGTATTGTTGTGGACCAACTGTCTATAATTATGCCCATATTGGCAATTTAAGAACCTATATATTTGAAGATGTACTTCACAGAGTATTAACCTATAACAATTATAATCTCACCCATGTAATGAATATTACTGACGTGGGACACTTGAGTGATGATGGAGACTTAGGGGAAGATAAGATGGTTAAACGCTCTAAAGAGAGTGGCAAGAGTGTCTATGAAATAGCACAAATGTACACATCGGCCTTCTTTGAAGATACCCAAAAACTTAACATTATTACCCCAGATATCACCTGCAAGGCAACAGAGCATATACAGGAGATGATTAATCTCATTAAAAGATTGGAAGAGAATGGGCACACCTACATAAGTGGAGGCAATGTCTATTTTAGTATTGATACATTCCCCTCTTATGGAAAGCTCGCTAGACTTAATCTTGAACAGCTCCACTCAGGTGCTCGAATAGAGATTGATGAAAATAAGAAAAATCCAAAAGATTTTGTTCTATGGTTTACTCAATCAAAATTTGAAAACCAAGCAATGCAGTGGCCTTCTCCTTGGGGAGTAGGGTATCCTGGCTGGCACATTGAGTGTTCAGCTATGAGCATGCACTACTTAGGGGAGTCTTTTGAAATCCACGCAGGTGGAATAGACCACGTAAGTGTGCACCACACTAACGAAATAGCTCAAAGTGAAGCAGCAACAAAGAAACCATGGGTAAAGTACTGGGTTCATGGAGAGTTTTTAATTAATGAAACAGGGAAGATGTCTAAAAGTAAAGGAGAATTTCTTACCCTCAGCCTCCTTCATGAAAAAGGGTATGATGCCCTCGATTATCGCTATTTCTGTCTCCTAGGGCACTATCGCTCCCAACTAGTATTCTCTTGGCAATCCCTTGATGCTGCTCGTAGTGGAAGGAGAAACTTAATTAAACTTATCTCCTCTTTGTCTAAAGAAGAGATAAAAACTATTAAAGAGGTGAGTGATGAAAAAGCTCTTACCTACCTAAAAGAGTTTGAACAACACATAAATACCGACTTACATCTCCCTCAAGCCCTAGCAAACCTTTGGACCCTATTAAAAGATGAAAAAGTGAGTGACTCCGACAAAAGGGCCCTTGTAGAGCATATGGAATTAATTTTTGCCCTCGATTTACTTAAAGAACAAGAAGAAGAGGTAATACCACAAGAGATCTATACGTTACTTGAAAAAAGAGCTCAAGCTAAGAAAGAAAAGAATTATCACTTAGCAGATGAGGTTCGTGCTATAGTAGAAGAAATGGGATATGTCATTAAAGATACGAAAGACGGCCCAATTATTTCAAAAATTGTGTAACCGACATGATATGTGAGTTGTTAATAGTATGAAAGTAAAAAGTAGCGAGAATGCATCATTCGGGAAAGTATATACAGAAGTATTTCCTGTGTTGATGAGAGTAGCGTACCACGTAACCTACAGCGTAGATGTTTCGGAAGATATAGTCCAAGAAGCATTTATAAGGTTTTACGAAAAGAACATGGATTTTCCTTCGGTTGATGAAGCGAAGTACTGGTTGATTCGAGTGACTAAAAATCTGGCAATCAACGTAGTAAAAAGGAAGTCCAGGGAGAAGGCAATGGTTGAGAAAATCAAGAAAGTGCCTAAAGCTCCAGTTCAAGACGGGGAAGATGCTCTTATCGATCAAGAAAAGAAAGAGATGATTCGAACTGCTGTGGAGAGTCTGCCTGAGAAGCTTAAGTCAGTATTAATCTTAAAAGAGTATGCTGATCTAAACTATAAGCAAATTGGGATAGTCCTTCACATTTCAGAAAGTAACGTAAAGGTCAGAGTACATCGTGCTCGAAAAATGTTAGAAACGATGTTAGACCGGGGAGAAATACATGTGTCTTGATGATCAGATTTTAAACACCTATCTAGACAATGAACTTGTTGAACCATGGAAAACTCAAGTAGAAGAACACTTGAAGTACTGTAGTGCCTGTAACACTCGCTTTGAACAGTTAAAAGCAGTTCATACGATGTTAGTCTCTTCTCGCCTTACAGAAGAAAAGGTTGAAGCAGCTGGAAATAAAATTTACACCTTTATGGAGAATAAATACTTAAAAAAGGATCATAAAGTAAAATTTCTTTCCCGTGATTTTCACCTGAAAACCCCAGCATTGTTGGGATTTGCAGCAGCATTTGTCCTCATTTTTATAGGGGCCCTTGCTATTAGGACTCCCTCTTTGAATGAATCAAATGTCTTAATACCAACTGTTATGAGTAGTGAAAGTGGTAGTGTTACCCAAGTAAGAGCTACAGAAAACCTTGCAGCTAGTCAGATTCTTGCTAATTTATCGTTAGAAGAGATTCTTTCTTACCTAGATGCAAAAGGATACGAAGTAGACCTTAAAGTAAAATCGGTAACTCCTATCGGAGACGATACTTCTAATAAATAACTTACTTTTTAATTAAAATAAGTGCATGATGCCTACAATAAAGGTATTGTGCACTTTTTTTATGTTCATCCGCTTAAATCTTATGTTGTAACTGATAAGCGATTTTGATACTATAATTCCAATTATTGTCGCACAAGAGGAGCATCACATGAAGTCAGTCGAGTTGGATAAAAGCTATAATCCCAACGATTTTGAACAAAGAATCTATGATCAGTGGATGGAAAAAGGATACTTTGGCCCCCATCAAGAGGGAAAAGAAACATACACCATTGTTATGCCTCCTCCAAATGTAACAGGAATTCTTCACATGGGGCATGCCCTTAATAACTCCCTTCAAGATATTATTATCAGACACCAACGAATGAGTGGTAAAGATGCCCTCTGGCTTCCAGGAACAGACCACGCTGGGATAGCAACTCAACACGTCGTAGAAAGAGAATTAAAACTCAAAGGGACAAGTCGAAAGAAACTTGGCCGAGAAGCCTTTTTAGAAGAGACCTGGAAAGTAAAAGAGCGACACCACACCATCATTAAAAACCAACTTCAAAAGATTGGTAGTAGTTGTGATTGGGATAGAGAGCGTTTTACTATGGACGATGGTCTTAGTAAAGCGGTAAGAGAGGCTTTCGTTACCTTGTATGAAAGAGGCCTTATCTACAAAGGGAATTATCTTGTTAACTACTGTACCACCTGTGGAACAGCTATTGCTGATGACGAAGTTGAATACAAAGCAGTCTCAGGGGCTCTTTATCAGGTGAAGTATCCTTTTGAACATAAGGAAGGAAGTATTACTGTTGCAACAACTCGACCAGAGACAATGTTTGGTGACGTTGCAGTAGCTGTACATCCTGATGATGAGCGCTACAAAGATCTTATTGGAACAAATGTCATCCTCCCTTTAGCCAATAAACCAATTCCTATAATAGCAGACAGCTATGTTGATATGACCTTCGGTACTGGTATGGTAAAAATTACCCCAGCACATGACCCAAATGACTGGGCAATAGGACAGCGTCATAGCTTACCAATTATTAACATCCTCAATAGCGATGGGACTCTCAATGAAGAAGTTCCTCTCAAATATCAGAACATGGATGTAGAAAGTGCCCGTAAACTTGTTGTAGGCGATCTAAAATTAGGGGGCTTCTTACTAGAGCAGCATGTTCATAACCATGAAGTAGGACACTGTTACCGCTGCTCAACTGTCATAGAACCTTTTGTAAGTGAACAATGGTTTGTTTCGATGAAATCGATGGCCGATAAAGCACTCGCTGCTTGGGAAAAGGGAGAAGTTAACTTCTACGCAAAGAGATGGGAAAACACCTACTCTCATTGGCTTAAAAATATAAGAGACTGGTGTATTAGTCGTCAACTTTGGTGGGGACATAGAATCCCTGTCTGGTATTGCAAAGATTGCGGACATATGATGGTTGAAAGAGAAGACCCTACTCTCTGTAAAAAGTGTAACTCCACTCATATTGTACAAGAATCAGATGTACTCGACACATGGTTTAGTTCTTGGCTATGGCCTTTTTCTACCCTAGGATGGCCAGAAAAAACCCTTGATATGAAACGCTTTTTCCCCACCCAAACCCTCGTCACTGGCTATGATATCATCTTCTTCTGGGTCTCTCGAATGATAATGGCCTCTTTAGAATTTGTAGGAGAAGTTCCTTTTAAAGATATCTATATCACAGGCCTCGTGAGAGATAGAAGTGGAAGAAAGATGAGTAAATCTTTAGGAAATGGAATAGATCCCCTTGAAGTAGTAAAAGAATATGGCGCTGATGCAATGAAGTTCACCCTTTGCTACCTAGCAGCACAAGGACAAGACATTCTTATCGACATGGACTCCTTCAAACTAGGTTCTCGTTTTGCTAATAAAATGTGGAACGCAACAAGGTTCTTATTAATGAACTTAGAAGGGAGAAATCTTATCCCACTAGAGAAAGCGAAGATGACCCACATTGACGCTTGGATGTATCACTCCCTTAACCAAGCTGCCGCCAAAGTAGAAGAGGCAATAACAACTTATCGATTTAATGATGCAGCGAGTACTATCTATGATGTCTTTTGGAATGATTTCTGTGACTGGTATGTTGAAGTTACTAAGTTTACCCTAAGAAATAAGAGTGATGAAGAAAAAGATATGAGTGTATCATTCATGCTCGACATCTTAGCGACCCTTATGCGCCTCATGCACCCATTTATCTCATTTATCACCCAAGAGATCTACAGTAAACTCCCTAATACTACAGGAGATATCATAACTGCACCTTACCCTGTTTTTGACGAGGCAAAAGATTTTGCCCAAGAAGCATCTATTGTCAATTCAATGCAAGATTTTGTGAAGTCAGTACGAAGTGTGAAAAATGAACTCCAAATTCCCCCTGAAAAGAAACTCAGTATCATCTATAGACCAGATAAGAATAGTAAAGTAGGCTCTTTTATTAAAAGTGAAGTAGAACTTGTTCAAACATTTATTAACGCAACCTCTCTTACAGTAGACACAGAACACACTATGGATATTAGTAAAGCAGTTCCTGTAGCAGGTAATGGCTTTGAAGCATTTGTTTTTGTAAGAGAAGTCATTGATGTAGAACAAGAGATGAAGAGAATAGAGGGAGAATTAGAAAAGAATGAAGCTCTCCTAGCTGGATCTAAAAAGAAGTTAGAAAACGAGAACTTTATATCACACGCTAAAGAAGAGGCAATAGAAAAAGAGAAGAGTAAATTTAATGAGTTTAACGAAAGAAAAGAAAAACTCACTACCCACCTTACTCTCTTAAGTAAACTCTAAATAATCTCTGAAATTATGAATAAGGCACCAAAAAGGGGAAATACTTCCTCACTAGGTGCCTTTTTAGTTTCTCCTAGTTCATGATATAATTCTTCATAATATATTCTGTTTTTGAATTCATAGACATTAACTCAAACAAAAACTCTCCAGCCGAAAGACCTAAATCTTGGGCTGTTGATATGAGTACTTTGGTTTTAGATGAAGCAATTCTTTTAAATACAGCTTTTTCTTCATCATTTAATACTCCGATATAAACAAAATGGAGTTTTAAGTATTGAATAAGATATGGGGAGTAACTTGTAATGATGATTCCTGTGTTACCTATATTCTCATTCAAAATTTCGAGAGTGTTTTTTAGCAATCTAGGATGAATGCTTTTTTATTAACTCATTTCCCATCTTGGTTTTTCTTAAATC
>SABI01000554.1 GCA_009929055.1 Spirochaetia bacterium
TGGTTATCCCCAGATGTGACTACTGGAGAAAACACTCCTGTACTCCTTCTATAGCCGTCTTCAGAGGCTCTTGCCATATATCCAAGGGAAGAAATGGAATCGAATCTATAGTTAGAGTTTGGTTTAATAGTGACTTCTACTGTGCTATCTGGAGAAATTACGAGAGAATTATTTACTAAGGCAGATGGGCTGCCATTTACTAGATATGTAACAGTACCCCCAGCATTTGATTGTAAAGATCCTTCAGTCTCCATTGCAAAACTTATATATACATTGTTTCTTGCATATGAGTAAACTAACTTATCCTGGAGAATTGAAACTCCTTTATCATATTCGACATTCCCTGCTCCTTGTGAATAAGAATAAGAAGTCTTGGTTATATCGTAATAAATGTAACTTCTGGAAGGATTGACCGTTGGACTAATATCTATTGTTGTTAGTTTAAGAAGCGCTCCACTTCTCACTAAGAATTCATACTTACCATCTAAATTCTCAGTATTTACATCAACTAAATCAACATATGAATTGATAATATTGGGAAGAACTACCCCGTTAGCAGGGTCAGAATAATGCTGAGCTGAAGCAAATACTCTAGAGTACAGTCTATAATTCATCAACTCAGGTTCACTAGTAGCAAAAGAGCCCTGGACATACTTAAACTCTGGGTGGACTTCAATAGAAACCTTGTACAGTCTGAAATATACTGCTCTAAACTGTCTATCTTGCTTTAAATTAACCCTCATCGTTCTGCCCCCAGAGAGGAGCTCTATATTGAGGGTTGATGATGTAACATATGACCAGACACCATTAACATTTTCTTGATATCCAGAAAACTCGTATTGAGATTGAGCAATCGGGTCAACCGCTGAGTTGAAAAGCCCATATACCCCATAATCATGAGGGGCACTAGGGGCTATATTATCGGTAAATTCTCTAGTTGTAGCAAACGCGGGAGTCACCCCTTCTATTTTGGGAATCATTCCATCATCAGTAAATGAGTTACCCTTATTAACATAGCTTAATCCTGTGCCATCAAGTTCCGACTCAATCAAATGGAAGGCGAAATCACACAAGTGTTTATCCTTTTCGACTAAATAGAATGCTCGAACTATCTTTTGATAGGAAGAGTGAAAATCCATAATGTCTAGCAATTGTCCGTAGGCAGGAAGAGCCAAGGAAGCATCTTTGGGATTATATTCTCCGTCTTCTAATACTTCATCATCATTTTCCATAAGTACATAATCCAGATAGTCAAATGCATCCGAATTCCTAAATTCAATCCCCTTTATGCTAAAACCTTCATCTAAATCATGATTGAAAATAGCCATAATTGTTGGGTCGTACATAATTCTGCTGTTGTTTATAGTGACCTCTAAATTATCATTTGTCAGTCTATTGTTAATTTGAATTGCAACACTGTAATATAA
>SABI01000555.1 GCA_009929055.1 Spirochaetia bacterium
CGACAATGAGTTAAGGCACAACTTAGAAAAAATCCAAAAATGTGAGGATTTTAAAAAGACAGTGGAAACTGAACTTAATGACATTAAGATGAAGCCTTTAAAAGCTATGGATAAAGTGTGGATGGCAATTCTTGTGGCAATCGGTGGTGGTATAGGTTTGGTAGTACTTAAAAAGATGGGGTTTTAAAATGAGTGAACATTTTAGTTTTATTGAATTAGTAGACAGCAAAAGTCACCCTGAGCTAGTCAGTCAAAACATGGTTGATGCAAAAGGGTATGAGAAGCAATTAAAATACACAGCAGGTACTCTAGAAGAGATTAGAGCGATACTTTGTGTACCGATGAAGATTACCTCAGGTTTTCGCAATAGCGCTTTAAATAAGGCAGTTGGTGGCTCACCGACAAGTGGTCATACTAAAGGGTTGTGTGCAGACTTTATCCACATTGGATTAGATGTTGATGTTGCTTATGATTTGATTATGATGAATAAGACAAGATGCCCTAGTTTGAAGAAATGTATCTATGAGAGCGTCAAAGGCGCAAAATGGCTTCATATTGAAACCAAAACAGAAGCCAATCAGCCTACACAGTTTTTTACAACCACGAACGGTAAAACCTATACTGAAATAAAGGCTTAATAATGGAATTTACAATAGACCATAAAGTAGGGGATACAATCTCTTGGGATGTTAACTATACAGATGATTTAGGTGGTGTGGTAGATATTACCAGCTATGAGATTAAATGCCAAGCTAGGTTAAAGGACAATAAAGAAGTTCTTTTGTTTGACTTAACTTCAGTAGGAACAGAGCCTACAATAGATAAGTATGATGCAATAAATGGTAACTTTAGGATTGTTGTTGATACTACTGACTTCACTGTAGCTAGATATGTAGTTGATATCCAGTACAAATTAGGCAGTTTAATTAAAAGTTCTGAAACCTTTGAACTTAATATTTATGAGGATGTACGATGAGTTGAAGGTAGAGATTAAGCAGAGCGTGGCGGACGTAGCTGAGAAGGCCAAGACAGTGGAGACTCGGTATAGTACTGTAAAGGTAAAGGACGAGACGTGCCAGGCTAAGCTGCAGGCGTATGAAGAGCTGTTGCGAGTGTTTGCAGGGAGAGACAAGTGAAGTGGGTAATGCTCGTGCTCGTAGTAATGCTGAGCGGGTGCGCAACTAAAGTTGAGTATGTAGATAGACCAGTGGAAGTGAAAGTGCCGGTGAAGTGCAAACTAGAGATGCCTAAGAAGCCGGATGTGACGATAGATGTAGATGGACTGAGAGCTGTGCTGACGTATACTGAGTTGTTGGAGTGCACATTAAAGAAGTGCCGTGGTGAAGCGTGTAAGTAAGCGTTAAGCTACAAATAGGTATAATCTGCAAAAATGCTTTTAAGGGATGAATGATGGCTGTTAAAAA
>SABI01000556.1 GCA_009929055.1 Spirochaetia bacterium
AAGAAATATAACATCTGGCAGTAGTGATGACGAGGGCGAACTATGATAAAAATAGCTGAGATAAAAAAATTTTTTCATGCTAAGAAATGGATTTTAAGACGAGGTTAATAAACTTTGGTAAAGACAGTCTTGGAGGATTAACTGATAAGTTTATAAAGGATGATCAGCTTAGAGGGTTATCACACAAGATTATAGGAGACGCAGCTGTATCTCTAAATGATATGAACAGAGCCAGACTGAAAGATCAATCTCTTAATTAGAACAGTAAAGCTCCTGCTGATGGTTCCTTAAATTAGAACAATAAAAAGCCGGGATTCTGGTCTAGAGTAGGAGGGTTCTTCAAAGGATTGTTTAACAAAAATAGAGATGGCATATAAGGGTTAGTAAGTAAGGTTCCATTTGTAGGCGGATTAGCAAACCAACTTATAGATAAATTTGTTCCTAAACAGAGTGCTCTAAATGTTCAGTCCACACCATAAATAAAGCAACCACCACCTCGAGACGGGTGAACTCACAGGGTTCGTTAGAAGCTGCTAACGCTTATCTGAGTTGAGACAACTAAAAAATTTTTTTTGAAAAGAAAACTAATGTCAAAGAAGCAGTATAAATTTATCAACAGATAGGGTCTCTGGATGATAGACCTGATAGAGTTAAAAGAGAGCTAATATATAGAGATAAACCACAGTTAGGGCTACATTTTCATCGCTTATTAGCCTGCTAACCACCTTTTATTCCTTAAATTTATGAGCGATAAGAAGTGTGAAACCACCAGACTTGCCGCACAAGATTTATTTGAGTATCTGGATTCTGAAGATAAAATAGAGCTAAAAACTTTCTCTTATTGTGTGATGGATGAAGGTAGTGAGTTCAAAGGAGTGTTTTAAGAACTGTTAGAAGATGACAATATTAAAATCAGAAGGATCAATCCTGAGAAATAGGATCACAACATCTTGGCTCCTCTGAACTCTATGTGCAGATATGTAAGAAACTATTTTATGAAGGAGATGCTTTACTATGATAAATAAGAACAAGATGGCGAAAAAAGTATAAAGATAAGAGCAACGATAGCATAAATAAATAAGATACTCAAGAAGATGATGAAAGAACACAACTTTGAAAGAAAGGTGAAACCATACATAAAGACTCCAGCGAGTATCACAGCTGAAGATGTGGATGATATTAATAATCTTAATCAGAAACACAATGATAAAATCAAAGAGTTCCATGTGGGAGATAGAGTGAAGATACTACTAAAGAAAGATAAGTTATAGAAAGGTAGACATCAGAAGTTTAGTGATGGGTTCTATCAGATTGTTGGTAAAGACTTTAGATAGTATCTTATTAAGCCTCTAAACTTCAGTTTGGCAAGGTACTCTTCCTATTTCACACTACCAGAGGACGAGCTGAAGGGTACTCCGGTT
>SABI01000557.1 GCA_009929055.1 Spirochaetia bacterium
ATTATTGATACTATGCTCGATGGGGTTATTGTCCTTGATAACAATTATAATATCTTAGATATAAATGAAGCGACGAAGAGAATTTTACCAACAGTTTCCTTTGTGTTAGGGGAGAAATTAGATCATGTAATTCCTCATGAACTTATGGTTATCCTTTTACCCCTTATACACTCTTCTAGTAAAGAACCTCAATTATTGCATTATGTTGATAAAGTATTTGATGTGCATGTTACTACCTTAGTTGAATTTGGGGGGGTAAATGAAGGGCACCTCATCATGCTTCATGATGTGAGTGAGCGGGAAAATTTGCACCGGCAAGTGAGAGAGAGTGCATTACTCGACCCTCTGACCCAAATCCTTAATAGAAAGGCGCTATTTGAACAAGTCGATAAAGAGAGGATTCGAATCCTCGGTAGTGAAGGGACTCTTTCTCTTATTATGATGGATATAGACCATTTTAAAGAGATAAACGATACCTATGGACACGAAGCGGGAGACAGAGCAATAGAGAAATTAGTTGAGGTAGTTGCCCATATTTTAGGAAGTGAACACCTATTTGGTCGGTACGGTGGAGATGAATTTGTTGTAGCCCTTATTGATGTCTCATTTGATAAGATGTTAGAAATTGCAAGATTAATCCACCTGCAAGTAACAAGTACCTTAATAGTCTCAAGAAGGGCAACCTTTTCTATGAAAATCTCTCTCGGTGCTGTCACCTTTGGCGATAAAGATAATTACCCAATCCCTTCGAGTACTGATGGCCTTGTTGCCCTTGTTGATTCTGCCCTTTATAAGGCTAAAGAAGAGGGGAGAAATAAAGTAGCTTTTGTTCATCCTCGATTAGGGAAAAAAATAGACCCTCAATTAGAACTTGAGGGCCTAGGTGATAAATCTTCTTAATTACCCAAGAAGTTTCTCTAAATCTTCATCTGCAGTAGAAATTGGGGTAATTCCAAAATTCTCTACTAAGATATTTAATACATTAGGGCTTACAAAAGCAGGAAGGCTTGGTCCTAAGTGGATATTTTTTACCCCTAAGTGTAGGAGAGTAAGTAATACACACACAGCCTTTTGTTCATACCATGATAAAATAAATGAGAGGGGTAATTCATTCACTCCAACTTCAAAGGCATTGGCAAGGGCAAGAGCTACTTCAATAGCACCGTATGAGTCGTTACACTGACCCATATCTAATAGTCGTGGGATTGACCCAATATTACCAAGTTTCATGTCATTAAATCTAAATTTACCACAAGCGAGAGTAAGAATTACTGTATCGTCCGGTGATTTCTCTACAAATTCAGTATAGTAGTTTCTTCCAACTCGGGCACCATCACAACCCCCAACTAAGAAGAAGTGTTTAATAGCACCACTTTTAACTGAGTCGATGAATCCTCCTGCAACTGAAAGAACCGTAGCTC
>SABI01000558.1 GCA_009929055.1 Spirochaetia bacterium
GGTGTGATGTGATGCTGATGGTTCAGCTACGCGGCAAGCAGCTCCAGTCTCTGATCGGGCATCGCAGCTCCGGTCAGCCGCTAGAGGATGCACTTGCCAATGGCTGTGGAGCTATCCTGATCTCTCCTCACTTTGGAAACTGGGAGATTGGGGCCCCCTATTTTGACAAGTATGGTAAGGAGATGAAGGTGGTGATGGTCGATGAAGAGTATCAAAAGATTAAGCAAATTCTTGATTCACAAAAGAGGGTAAGGAGTTTTGATGTAATTTCCGTAGAAGAGGGCTCCCTTTCACATATCTTTGAGATAAGAGATGCTCTTGATAAAATCAAGAATTCAATGCATGTCGATAAGGACTTGATTAAGGAAGTCATAAAAGAGATTCAAAGAGCTCTTATTTCTTCAGATGTAAATATACAACTAGTTTTAAATATCTCAAAAGAGATAGAAGAAAAAGCTTTTGAGGAAATTCCAAGTGGAATAACAAGAAAAGAACATATTGTTAGATTATGTTATGAGACTCTTCTAAAGTATATTGGTGGAGAAGTTAAAACACAATTACCTGAAAATCCAGAAAGTATTCTTCTTTGTGGTTTGTTTGGTTCAGGAAAAACAACAACTGCTGCAAAACTTGCTAAGTTCTATAAGAAGAGAGGACTAAAGGTTGGTTTAATATGTGCAGATACTTTTAGACCAGCAGCTTATGAACAACTGAAACAATTGTCAGAGATGGTTGGTGTTGCTTTCTATGGTAACCCTAAGGAAACTTCAGCTTTTAAAGTAACAAAAGAAGGACTTAATCTCCATAAGAAAAACGGATGTAATCTAATAATTGTGGATTCAGCAGGAAGAAGTGCTCTTGACGATGAGTTAGTTACTGAGATTAAAGAGATAGATAATGTTTTTAATCCAAAGTTTTCTTTCTTAGTAATATCAGCAGACATTGGTCAAGCAGTTAAAGATCAAGCTACTGCTTTTAACAACGCCATAGGCGTTAACGGAGTAATAATAACAAAGCTAGATGGTTCTGCAAAAGGTGGAGGAGCATTAACTGCTTGTTACATAACAAAGTCTCCTATCTACTTCATAGGAACTGGAGAAAAAGCTGATGATTTTGAAATCTTTGACTCTAACAGATATCTTTCAAGAGTATTAGGCTTTGGAGATCTAGAAAGCCTAATGGAAAAGATAACTGAAGCAACAACAGAAGAAGAAATGGAAAAGATGAAGGATTTAAATCCTGAAGACATTTTAAAAGGAAATGTAACTTTTGGTTTGTTTAAGCAACAGTTGGAGTTTTCTAAAAAACTAGGACCATTAACAAAGGTTATGGGTTTTCTAGGTGTTGGAAACAAAATCTCTACTGAACAGCAAAATCTAGGAGAAAAGAAGATGACAAAGTACAGAGCGATTCTTTCTTCT
>SABI01000559.1 GCA_009929055.1 Spirochaetia bacterium
AGAGAAAGTAGTGAAATATTAAGAAGCGGGAATTGTCCTTATGAATTCAGGACTACAGTTTGTAAGGAGTTGCTTTCTGAAGAAGACCTAAGAGTGATGATTCTCGAGCATCCTGGAGCTGCAAGGTGGTTTTTACAGAGCTATAAGGACAGTGGAAAGAGGATTGATATGCAGAATTCTTATACGGCTTATGGTGAAGCAGAGATTAAAGAGATGGGAGCAAGGTTATGCGTCAGCGTAAGGTGAAAAATGAGTCGGAAAAACTCGCGGCCCTTGAAGAATACATGGTTAAAGATGGACGAGAGAGAAAGGGCCAATGGAGGAAGAGTTTTACTTTTCAAAATGAAGTAAAAAGAGAGCTTTATCTTGAAATAGGGTGTGGGAGAGGACATTTTTTGACGACCCTTGCCAATAATTATCCCAAGCGATGCTATATCGGAGTTGAGGGTCGAAGCAGTATAGTGCTTAGGACCTTGGAACTTATTAATAATAAAGGACTTAGCAATGTACTATGTATTGCGGAATTTATCGAAGACCCAAGGGATTATTTCGAAAAAGAAGAGTTAGATGGGATTTATTTGAATTTCAGTGATCCTTGGCCTAAAGTGCGTCACGCTAAACGTCGGCTGACCCATAGGTCCTTTTTGGAGGGATATAAATACATCCTAAAACCCGGCAGTTTTTTGGAAATCAAAACAGATAATGCCGATCTTTTTGCGTTTACATTAGAAGAGTTAGAGGCTGTGGGTATGGACTTAGTGGAAAGGTCCGATGACCTGCACAGGTCAGATCTGACTTCCCGAAGCATTACTACTCAATACGAGGAAAGGTTCCTTTTGCTGAATAAAAAAATATTTTATTGTAAAGTCAAAGTCTGATTTCTAGATGTAAGTATGATAAGATGATGTAAACAATAAAACAAAGATTTGGGGAAAAAAGATGAGCTTCACACATCTACATGTGCATACTGAATACAGCCTCTTAGACGGCAGTGCTGGGATTAAGAAGTTGATTTCCAGAACAAAAGAATTAGGGATGGAGTCTCTTGCAATAACAGATCATGGGGTATTGTTTGGAGTAATAGATTTTTACAAAGAAGCTAAGAAACAAGGGATTAAGCCTATTATAGGTTGTGAGCTTTATACTGCTGCCCGTACCCTTAAAGATAAGGATGTGGATAAAGATAAGCATCAAGGCCACTTGATTTTACTGGCGAAGAACAATAAAGGCTATAAGAATCTTATGAAGATAGTGTCTACTGGTTTTCTAGAGGGCTTTTATTATAAACCTCGTATTGACAAGGGTGTTTTGCGAAAATACAGTGAAGGAATTATAGCACTCTCTGCTTGTTTGGCAGGGGATGTTCAACGTAAACTTCTTAATGATGATTATCAAGGTGCTAAGATGGAAGTATTAGAC